>JAFMES010000001.1 GCA_017856605.1 Chitinophagaceae bacterium | reverse complement strand
TCAACAGATCTATGCAGATCCTTCTTGGCCAGATGCACCTCTTTTTTATTTAAGTGCCACGTCCGTAACCGACAGCTCTCAAGCACCCACGGGATCTGAAAATTTGTTTTTTTTAATTCCAATCGCAGCAGGATTGGATGGTGATTCAGATGCGGTACGGGATCATTATTTTAATTTGTTATGCGATCGTTTACAGGTGAAAACCGGTGTTGATATCCGAAATCATGTAGTGGTTAAGCGTTCCTATTCCTACAGCAATTTTGTAGAGGATTACAACGCATTCAAAGGAAATGCATATGGTCTGGCTAACACACTTTTGCAAACTGCCCACTTGAAGCCATCTTGTAAAAGCAAGAAGGTCAGGAATTTATATTATACGGGACAACTAACGGTCCCCGGACCTGGAGTTCCTCCCAGTTTGATCAGCGGAGAAGTTGTAGCAGGACTAGTCGACAAAGAATTGAACAAAATAAAGACTTAATCGTTATAAATGTTTAACTTAACTCTTTATAATACTCGAATTGATTCAACAAGATGATCGGTATTTTTCATACTGTTTCACACGAATGCAGCCGGATCACTACCCAGCGGTACAGCACCTCTTTTAGCAGTGCCATTCGGTTGTTGCATGCCGACATTCAGGGACCGATCTACGATATCTACGGGTTAGTGCGCTTTGCAGATGAGATTGTCGATACCTTCCATGGCTATGATAAGATCAGCTTGCTTTCCAATTTTAAAAAGGAGACCTATGATGCTATTTCACAAGGCATCAGCCTGAATCCCATTCTGCATAGTTTTCAGATAACGGTTAACCGATACAATATTGATCTTGCATTGGTGGATGCTTTTTTCAAAAGCATGGAGTTTGACCTTGACCGCTCCAATTACGATCAACAAGGATATGCCGAGTACATCTATGGAAGTGCAGAAGTGGTGGGACTCATGTGTCTGTATGTTTTTTGTGACGGCGATAAAAAACAATACGAACAACTCAAACCCCACGCACAATCGCTTGGATCAGCATTTCAAAAGGTTAACTTCCTGCGCGATGTGAAAGCGGATTATCAGCAACTCAATCGGGTTTATTTCCCCGGAGTTGATTTCAATGCATTCACTCCTGAAATGAAAGAAGCCATCGAAGCAGATATAGAAAAAGATTTCAGGCATGCATACCTAGGCATCATCCAGCTCCCGCTCAAGGCACGGTTTGGAGTTTATTTGGCCTATAAATATTACCTGAGTTTATTCAAGAAGATCAAAGCCATGCAACCTCAACGCATTCTTGAGGAACGCATTCGAATTCCAAATTATCATAAGGCCTGGGTAGCTGCAAAAGCCGTTGTTCGAACTCAGCTCAATATGCTTTGAGTAATTCTTCCATCACCTTTCCTCTTACATTCAGATCTCCAAACGTATTCGTGGCCTTCGGGTGAACGCGATTCGCTAATAAAACAAACACCAGTCCACTTTTTGGATCTCCCCAAGCACAGGTACCTGTAAAGCCTGTGTGACCAAAAGCGTGTTCTGATGCGCTGATGGTAGGATAAGGTGCAGGTCGGGTTGCATTGTCTTTCTCTGGTTTATCAAAACCAAGTCCCCTGCGACTGATATCGCTCTGGTAACGGGTGAATTGACTTACGATGGAGTCTGATAGAAAACGTTTTCCATTGATGACTCCTTTGTTCATGACGATCTGCATCAACACAGCAATCTCATATGCGTTGCTGAATAAACCAGCATGTCCCGATACGCCACCAAACATTGCAGCACCTGGATCGTGTACATATCCTCTTACTGTCCGTTCTCTGAAATAAGGATCATTCTCCGTTGGAGCAATTACTGATTTATTGATATACCGTGTGGGATTAAAACCAGAGCTTCTAAATCCCAGTGGACCATAAAAATATCTCTGAACATAATTATCCAATGACAGTCCACTTACCGCTTTGACTACTTCTCCCAAGAAAATAAAATCGTTATCACTATAGATGTATTTTTTTTCTTTTTCAAGAGGCGATTGCAGAATGCGACTGAAAAGGGTATCTCTCCAATCACTTCGCATGTACAACGAATCGTCTACTTTCACTCCAAATCGATCGCTCATTTTTTTTGAGAAAAATTGAGGAAGTGCTTTTTGAGTTGCACTGTCGGACACCTCCTTATAAAAAGGTATCCAAGCTTTAAGTCCCGCTTGATGCAGTAAAATCTCCCGAATGTTCAGATCTGCTTTATTCGTTCCGGAGGTCCACGATAAATAATCGCCTAGTTTTCCATCCAGCTTAACTTTTCCTTCATCCATCAGTTTCATGATGGAGAGGGTTGTAGCACAGATTTTAGTCACCGATGCCATATCGTATACCGATTCCTGTGAAGTGGAATTTTTTTTATCGTATGCTAGATGGCCATAGGTGCGTTGTTCTACGATCTTGCCATCTTTTACAGCAAGCAAAACCATACCAGGTGCGGCTTTTCGTTGGATGGCATCGTTGATGATGGAATCAATCCGATCTTCTACGATAGGGTATTTGATCGGTGAAGAACTCAATTCAATAGAAGTCGAATACCCGGTACCGACTTTCAATCCAGGACAAACCGTTACGGGAAGTTGTCCCTCCGGCGATTGCTTCCCGCCCAACATATCAACGGCCACTCGGTGAGTGATGGGATCATCATCGTAACAGATGATGATGTTTTTTCCACCGCAAAAACTTTTAGCGGCATAAGGATTACCGAAAATGAATAAGTTGGAAGGTTTTTGAATCAGGATGCGTTCAATGAGTGAAACTGCAGCCTTGCTCATATTGAAGTTATTTGCAGGATACCGCGGCAGTTCATGAATGGCTACAATCACGTGTTCATATGATTCAAGCAATTGATAAATGCTATCTGCTTCTATAGCTGTCTTGCTGTGATCAAAGAGAAAGATATCTGCGTTATACTGACTGCGCATCAACGAACTAAATGCTGTAGACCGATTTTTAGCCACATCCACTACTGCTACTCGTCCATTGATGCTGAACGGCAGGGGAAAGCTTTGTTTATCGTCATACTTGGCAAGGGTTATGGCTTTTTCAGCAATCAGTTTCTTTAAATCACTGCTTTTTTCATTTAATCGTTCGGTCAATCCCTCAATTGGAACTGGCTTCCACTGTGAGAGTCCCAATTCGTATTTTGTTTCCAGTACCTTCCTAACATGTTCTTCAATCTGTGGCCAACTGATCCTGTTTGAAGCAATGGCATCCTTGACTTTCTGAATCACAGTGCCCACTTCTCCAGGTAAGCACATCATATCGTTTCCCGCAATTATCGATTCTACGCCTGCCCCTCCATTGGGGTAGGGTTCAGAAACTCCTTTCATTTCTAAAGCGTCGGTGAACGTAATTCCTTTGAATCCCATTTCTGTTTTCAATAAACCATTCACCATTTTTTCTGAAATGGAGGAGCCTCGATTAGGTGTGCTGTCAATGACTGGTACAAAAAGATGACCTACCATCGCACTACCAACACCCGCATCAAATAATCGCCTGAAGGGATACAATTCCAGGTCGTTCAATTGTTCTTTTGATTTGCTGATTACCGGAAGTGCAAGATGGGAGTCTACATCTACATCACCATGACCAGGAAAATGCTTTGCACTTCCCATGATTCCGCGTGAACGCATCCCCAACATGTACTGTACTGCTAGGGCTGCAACTTTGTATTTATCTTCTCCAAACGAACGGTCGTTGATTACCGGATTATTGGGATTGTTATTCACGTCTGCCACTGGAGCAAAATTGATTTGAATGCCCATTTGTTTACACTGTTCGGCAACCCATTGTCCATAGGCAAACGCAATAGCTGTATCGCGCATAGCACCCAACATCATCATTTTGGGTAGGTTAGCAACGCTATCAATGCGCATCCCAACACCCGTCTCACCATCGATTGCGATCAGGATGGGAGTTTTTGCTATTGATTGAAATTGGTTCACCCACTGGGTCTGGCGAATAGGACCGCCCTGAAACAAACAAATCCCACCGATATTGTATTTCCGGATATCCCGCTCCACGGTGGTGTCGTAATAGCTGATGGTCCTGGTTCGAAGGTCAATGGAGGAAAGTCGAACCATGATGAGTTGTGCTATTTTTTGGTCTTCATTCAGCGTTTGCATCACACTGTCAGCCCACTTCCGAGCTTCTTGTGCGAAGGAACTCAGCGTCACCAGTGAAACAACCAGCAGCAATACAGTTTTTCTCATGCGCATACGGGCGTATTTGTTACTTTTGAAGATAGGAAATTTGTCACTTGATGCCCAATTCCATTCACGTTCTCCCCGTTCATATTGCCAACCAGATTGCTGCTGGCGAAGTCATTCAGCGCCCGTCCAGTGCAGTTAAAGAATTATTGGAAAATGCAGTAGATGCGGGCGCCACTGATATCCAACTGGTCATCGAGGATGCTGGAAAATCGCTCGTGCAGGTGATTGACAATGGGAAAGGGATGGGTGCCGAGGACGCCGTCAACTGCTTTCAGCGTCATGCGACTTCCAAGATAGGGGAGATTGAAGATCTTTTTCGAATCAAAACAATGGGGTTCAGGGGCGAAGCATTGGCTTCCATCGCAGCAGTTGCTCAGGTTGCATTAAAAACGCGACCACACGATCAGGAGCTGGGAACGGCAATTGAGCTTGAAAACAGTGTTATCACCTCAACTGCTTCCTGCGCGTGCAGTGCCGGTACTTCTATCAGCATGAAGAACCTGTTCTTCAATGTGCCCGCTCGCAGGAACTTTTTGAAAAGCAATACGGTTGAATTACGTCACATCACCGATGAATTTTTACACGTTGCCTTGGCTTTTCCTGAAGTTTCATTTTCAATGACCAGCAATGGGCAGGAGTCGTATCACCTGGATAAAGGCACTCTTAAACAGCGCATTGTTCAGGTAATGGGCAACAGTTATGCTTCACGTTTGGTGCAGGTAGAAGAAAAAACCGATTACTTGAATGTGACCGGCTTCATTGGGAAACCAGATACCGCCAGAAAAACACGAGGTGAACAGTACTTGTTTGTGAATCGTCGTTTTATTCGCAGCGCCTACCTTAATCATGCCATCGTAACGGCATATGAAGAATTGCTTCCTCAGGGAAGTTTTCCATTCTTTGTTCTGTTCATCGAACTGGATCCTGCACACATCGATATCAATGTTCACCCAACAAAGCAGGAAATCAAGTTTGACGATGATAAGATTGTCTACGCCTTCATCAAGTCTGCTATTCGTCACGCATTGGCGCAGTTCAGCATTGCGCCAGCACTTGATTTTGAACTGGATCCTTCCATCCAGCAGCTCGATGCGGTAAGCAAGCCCTTCACCGCTGATCAGCAACAGCAGGCTCGATCAGGGGGACTTTACAAAACATTTGTGGACCGTCACCAGGCTCATCGCATTGAGTCGTCCAGCAACCTTAAAAACTGGAAAGATTTTTTTGAAACCGCTCCAAAAGAAACATCGGCTCAACAAGGAGATCTGGAAGGACTCACCGTCACTGCACCCATGGATTCACCACCCTTGCATTCGTGTCTCCACGTCCAAAAGACGTACATCGTTACAGAAGCGGCAGATGGTGTTCGCTTGATCCATCACCAACTGGCCCATCAACAGATCTTATTTGAGAAATTCAATAAAGCATGGGAGGGAGCACCGATTCCAATTCAACGTGCACTCTTTCCTCAAGCCATTCATACTGCGCCTTCTGATGAACAGCTGCTGGAATCCATCCGTCCCGATCTCCTGCAAATGGGATATGAATTGGAATCTTTTGGAAAGAATTCATTTCTTCTGAATGGCACTCCTGCCGATCATCCCAATGAGAACAGCGCTGCCATCATTGAAATGATTCTGGAAGACGTCAAGGATGCGACGTCTAAACTTCATTCTGCTTACCGAGAACGAATTGCAAAAGCACTGGCCAGGAAACACGCCGTTCGACCCGGAACTTCACTCACTGCTACTGAAATGCATTCACTCGTTGAACAATTATTCAATTGCAAACAGAGTAAAATCCATTTTGACGGTCGACCGATTTACATGCAAATCGGAAATCAGCAATTGTACGACGTGTTTGGAAGTTAAGCTCAGGGCCGATTAAAGCTGACTGAGGAATGCGCCGATTTTTTTTCTAAGCACAGTACCACTTGAACTGTGGTTGTTGATCATAATTGAAAACGAAAGCCATTTCTTTTGCTTGGATAATACGTATCCGCTTAAACAGAGTACGCCACCCATGGAACCTGTCTTTGCGATGATGGACTTTCCCGATAAACCGGAAATGGAGCGAAGGGTACCTTCAGCGGACTGAGGGAATACTGCTGCAATCCGATTCCAGGGCAGTTCATTTCTCATTTTCTCCAGTACGTGGATCATATCGGAGGGACTGAACAGGTTATATCGACTCAAACCGCTTCCATCAATCCAACGCGGAAGTACAGGCATGGAGCTTAGTTCCTTCGACAGCAGGTCATCGATTATGGCACCTTCGTTCATTTCACCTCTTTTGAGTTGACTCACCATCAGCAGGATCTGATCAGCATAAAAATTATCGCTTCTATGCATCATGATGGAAAGAAGCGAATCGGTCGGTTGAGAAAAAATAGTATCCTCTCGTATCGTATTTATTCCTTTGTAATTAGGCTCCTCCCAGTTGACTATGCGTTTGTGTAGGCTGTCGAAAAGCAGATCCAGTCCCGTTTGTACTCCATTGGTTATAAATGGAACAGATGCCTGGGCTTGTTTTTCTTTGCCCTCGATCAAGGTAAACGAGTTGCTATGCGGTGCGCGGGTTACATTGAATTGCGTTGCTGCTTTTCCAAAATCTACGGGCCAGTTGATTTCCGGATACGAATAAATAAAAAGGTCGACCGTATCGGTCGCTTGACTGGGATTTTCTTTCTTTGTTTTTTCCTGAAACCAATGGATCTGATTTCCGTAAACCGGAAAAGCGCTTCGTTCCGTCATGAACGCTTCAGAAAAATCTTCATAGCTCCATCCATTTCCTAGTGGCGAAGTTTTCCAATGCGAACTTGTCAGATAAATGGGTTTCTCAATTTTTTTTAACCGATCCAATAACGGATGTGCGCTGAATTCAGGATGCAGAAAAGTCGGATCCCCCATTGGAATCACAATCACAGCCGTATCGATTTCTTTAAGCACAGCGGTAGGAATGCGTGTGGGCAGGAATTTCATTCCAGCGTAGCTGGTAATGATTTTTGTGTTGCTTGCAGGGACAAACAGTTTATCCGATTGATGCTCATATAAATAGGTGTTTTTTTCAGGATCAAATACCGCAATCCCTATATGTGCTGTTGCCAGTTCGTCTTGAGTTAGCTGCTGTGCTGAGCGGGCTATCTTATGTTGAAACCCGCACCCCATAAGGATGACACCGCAAATGGAAATAAATAACAAATGCATAGATGGATGCAAGGCTTTCATATTCAACTTCTTTCCTGAAGGCGCAGCCATCGTTCTGGAATTTCATTGTTGCCTGCGATTTGAAAATCGTTGTAGGAGCAGGGAACATATTTCTGGTCCGGCATTTTCATCCACCATCTGCCGGTTCGAACGCTTTTGATGAACGTGGTTTCTACTGCTCCAAATGCAATGTGACATTCCAGGAACATTTCACGATGATTGAGAGGCGATTCGGTTGATCCAAATTGAACGCCATCGATCAGGTACCAGATCATTTGTGCTACTTGCTTGGCCAATGTATGGTTCGGATCAGTGGATTGATCGTATCCGAATATTCCAAGCGTCTTCATTTTATCACTCATCCCTGCATACCGCATCAAGGAGCAGGCTTCTTCTCCGTTAAGTCCATTGGGACTACTCCCTTCCCAAAACGTAGGAGCACCCAATGCGGAAAGATCAAACGTGAGTAAATCGCTGCTGCGAAAAGCAGGCTCTACCTCTTCAATAGTTTCTTTTACTTTTCCGAGGCGCCAGCAATCAAACCGCAGCTGATCCATCGTTTCCAGCATGGTAGGATGAACATAATAGCTTTGAAAAGCAATATGATTATAATGGCGAATGAAGTTGGGATCTCCGGTTAGCATTTCCATTAGGAAATTCCTGGAGCGCACGGGATTGTCAATTGATAAATCGATGTAGGCGTCAACACCAACTGCTTCAATAATTTGTTCTTTTTGGCGGTAAGCGTCATACAATCCCATGGTCAGATCATGCGACCCGCCCAACAAAAGAAAACGCTTTCCTTGTTCGAGGCATTCACGGGCAATGGACCGAATTGCTGCAAGTGTGTCTTGAGCCGTAGCTCCAACGCGAATATTTCCCAGATCGGCGATTCGAACGTCTTTGTGCCACTGGTAAAGTGAATACAGCTCTTTTCGGATGGCATCTACGCCTGCCTCTTTTCCGGAAATATCTCCATTGCCGCGCAGGTCGTTGCAGCCGGCAATGATCAGATCGGCTGAAGATAAATCTGGAATGTCATCACTGTAATGAACTATGCTTTTCCCTAATTGTCCCTCTTTTAATTCAGCATCCCCTAAGATGCTAGCCAGATGGATGGGTTCAAGAAAATCAGCCAACGAATTGAACGACATGCATTGAACTTTCAGCAAACCTACTGTAAATGGATGATACTTTGATTCATTATCTTCGCGGCATGGAAGCGATGCTCAAGCAAATCGAAGCATGCCAAAATGAGATACGGCAATTCACCGCCCAAGATGCGGAAGCCCTGGAACAATTCCGCATTCGGTTTCTTGGTGTAAAAGGGATAATCAAATCCATGATGGGGGAGATGAAGCTAGTGCCGGTCGACCAGAAGAAGTCGTTTGGACAGGTAATGAATTCATTCAAGTTACTTGCT
This sequence comes from Chitinophagaceae bacterium, assembly GCA_017856605.1. Lineage (GTDB taxonomy): Bacteria > Bacteroidota > Bacteroidia > Chitinophagales > Chitinophagaceae > Pollutibacter. The sequence continues at coordinate 37,350 of JAFMES010000001.1, read as the reverse complement.
GAAGAAAAATTTGAAAGTGAGAAAAGTCGACTCAGTTCGGGGAGTTCTTCTGAGCAGCGCGACATCGACATCACCCTACCCGGTCATCCGCTTTCGACGGGAAGTCGCCATCCTGTTACCCTCATGCGCAACAGGATCGTGGAGATCTTTCAGCGACTTTCCTTCACCGTGGCCGAAGGTCCCGAGATCGAAGACGACTGGCATAATTTTACTGCTCTCAACTTAGATGAACATCATCCGGCCCGGGATATGCAGGATACGTTTTACTTATCCACTGACCCTGCCATATTATTACGGACCCATACCTCTAATGTGCAGATCAGGGAAATGGAGCGTACCCAACCTCCAATACGCATCATATGTCCCGGACGTGTATACCGAAACGAAACCATCAGCGCACGCTCCCACTGTTTCTTTCACCAAGTAGAGGGATTGTATATTGATACCAATGTGTCGTTTGCCGACCTCAAACAGACGCTCTATTTTTTTGTAAAAGAAATGTTTGGGGATGATGTAAACGTACGATTCCGTCCCAGTTATTTCCCGTTTACCGAACCCAGTGCAGAAATGGACATCAGTTGTATGCTTTGCAAAGGGGAAGGGTGCGCTGTTTGTAAGCGTACGGGATGGTTGGAAATTCTGGGCTGTGGAATGGTACATCCCAACGTGCTTAAAAACTGCGGAATCGATCCCGAAACATATACGGGCTTTGCCTTTGGTATGGGAATAGAGCGACCCGCACTTCTTAAATATGGAATCACCGACATCCGACTCTTCAGCGAGAACGATGTTCGGTTCCTGGAACAGTTCACGGGAGCATAAATGACGAAAAGCACACTCATTACCGGTGCATCAGGACTGCTGGGAGCTGCTTTGATCAGTCGACTTGCTTCATCAGGTATCCCCATCATTGCCTTATATAATAGTAATCCTCCTTCACAATCCGAAACAGCCTCTAGCACAATTCGTTGGGTCAAGTGCGATATACTGGATGTGGACCATTTGTCAGAGGTCATGCAGCAGTGCGATCGGGTATATCATTGTGCGGGATTGGTATCGTTTAATCCCAAGCGCCGCGGAGATTTGATGCGCATCAATGTTGAAGGCACAATCAATGTTGTAAATGCAGCTTTGCAAACTGGAGTAAAAAAATTGATACACGTGAGCTCCGTCGCAGCACTCGGAAGGAAACGAGACGGCCAAACGGTGTCTGAAAATGTAAAATGGGACGATAAGTCCAATCCTTCTTTTTATGGATGGACCAAGTACCGTGCAGAACTTGAAGTATGGAGGGGAGTTGCAGAAGGACTGGAAGCGGCTATTGTAAATCCGGTCATTATTCTCGGGAAAGCTGACTGGCACAGCGGATCTTCTGCCATGTTTAGGAATGCCTATCGGGAATTTCCTTGGTATACGGAAGGGATAAGTGGTTTTGTGGATGCTGATGATGTTGCCTCTGCGATGCACCAACTCATGGATAGTACCATTTCCGGAGAACGCTTTATTCTCTCGGCTGAAAATAGGAGCTATCGATCTGTTTTTGAAGATATGGCCACCTGCTTTGGTAAAAAACCCCCTCATCGAAAAGTCGTCCCCTGGATGGCGGCCTTGGTTTGGAGATGGGAGCGGTTAAAATCCAGTTTTACCGGAGAAGAACCCTTGCTCACTAAAGAGACCGCTGAAACGGCGCAACAGAAAGTCTATTTTGACAATGCTAAAATCCTCCATGCACTACCGGGATTCACCTTTAAGCCGTTGAAAGAAACCATAGCAGCCAGTTGCGACTACTATCTTAATCGCCTTTGATGGCTTTCCACAGTTCAGGAATCCGTTTGATCCATACCAATTCCCTTTTTTTCGCAATTGCTTCTTCTGCTGGGTAACCAAAATATGTTTTTCCTCCTGCTAAACTTGAAGGAACACCTGATTGTGCTAAAACAACTGCATCTTTTCCAATGGTCAGTGTTTTACTTACACCTACTTGTCCCCACAACACCACACCATCTTCAATTGTAACCGCACCAGCAATCCCAACTTGTGCTGCAATGAGACAATTTTTTCCAATTACTGTATCGTGACCAATGTGCACCATGTTATCCAATTTCGAACCAGCTCCAATAGAGGTATCATGTGTAACTCCACGATCGATGGTACAACCTGCACCTATCTCAACGTGATCCCCAATTACTACTCTTCCACAACTGGGCATCTTTTGATACCAATGTTCCCTGTTTTTCTTGGTATTGTAATAAAAGGCATCGGAACCAATGCAACTCCCTGCCTGAATCACTACATGATCACCAATTACACAGTGTCCAAGTATGGTTACATTGGGATGGATGATGCAATGATTTCCAATCGTTACATGTTCGCCAATGAACACATTGGGAGCAATGTATGAATCATTTCCAATTACTGCAGTGACATCAATCAGTTGTGTTGCGCGTTGAAATGGGCGAAAGTGATTCACTAATTTTTTATAGGATTCGAATGGTTGATCAACAATCAGCAAAGCCTTGTGGGGCGGGCATTCTGCGGGTTGATCGATGATGATGAATGAGGCATTGGATTCAATGCACTTCTTATAGTACTTGGGATGATCTACAAATGCGATATCACCGGTTTCTACTTTATGGATCTCATTGATTCCATAACACATTCCATCTTGTTTTCCGATGATTCGTGCGCCGATAAACGATGCAATCCATTCAATTGATACCGGTGTTGTAAATTTCATGATGGGCGTTTGTGGCAAATGTAATTCACAATAAAAACTCAAAGTGTGAATAAAATAGTATAAAAAAAATTTTCTGTTAATGAAATATAGTTATAATATTGTGTAGGGAATTTTATTCCCGGTACTTATTAACCCATCTATATATCAGCGTCCGGTTTCAACCGGACGCTGTTTTTTTGTATCTATACAATAAAATCACAGAACCATGATACGTTCGATGACCGGATTTGGAAGAGCGGAACGTGCAGTGAATGATAAAGAATTCATTGTAGAGCTTCGTTCACTCAATGGCAAGCAATTTGAATTGTTATTGAAACTTCCACCTTCACTCAAGCCCTTTGAGTTTGAAATTCGTTCTCAATTATCTGAAGGTTTGTTGCGCGGAAGTGTGGAGTGCACCATCACCATCAAACAAAATGGATCCTCCAAACCATCAACAATCAATACGGAGTTGGCCGCATCCTATTACCGTCAATTGAGCGAGTTGGCGGGAACTATGGGTGCAGATACGGGTCAATTACTTGCCTCCATTCTGCGATTGCCCGAGGTGGTATCCAATACAACGGACATCGTTGATGAGCAGGAGTGGGCTGCATGCAAAGAAACCCTTCAGCAGGCAATCGCCATGTTGAACTTGCATAGGGAAGATGAGGGCCGTGTTCTGGGCAAGGAACTGGTTCTGCGTATTGATAATATTATAAGCCTACAAAACAAAATTGGCGAATTGGCTCCCAAGCGCCAGGTTAAAATACGGGAGCAGTTGAATCGGTTGTTGGAGGATCAGGTTGGGAAGGATCAGGTGGATACCAATCGATTTGAGCAAGAATTGATTTATTATCTGGAAAAAATCGATCTCACGGAAGAGCAAGTAAGGCTATCAAATCATTGCAGCTATTTTAAAAAGCTGATGCAGGAAGGCGAAATCGCCAAGGGTCGCAAGCTTTCTTTTTTATTGCAGGAAGTCGGCAGAGAAATCAACACCATGGGCTCAAAGGCCTACGATGCAGAAATTCAAAAGTCGGTTGTTGAGATGAAAGATGAGCTGGAAAAAGCTAAAGAGCAGGTGCTCAATGTGCTCTGATGCGAAGCCATTGAACAAGGATCCATACCTTTGCTGCATGCGCCAGTTGCGATATTTGATTTTTCCTTTGTGGATTTTTCTTTCTGCTTGTGAAGACACTGGTCTTTATGAAAAAGTTGTCTTTACTCCCTCTGCAACTTGGTCGCGTTCCCTTGAGCCAACTTTAAATTTTACCATCAGCGATACGTCTGCCAGTTATCGTATTTATTTTATACTGCGTCATACCGATGCCTATCCCTTTAGTAATATATGGATCAAGATAAAGAGTCGACTTCCTGGTGAAACCGTTGAACGTTCGGAGCGATTTGAAGTGCGATTGGCAACAGATGACAAGTGGTTGGGTACCGGCATGGATGATCTCTTTGATCATCGGGTATTGCTCTATCGCGATGCAGTCAAATTCAGTAAACCGGGTGAATATACCATTCGGATCTCGCACGACATGCGGGTTGAGCCATTGGAAGGCGTGGTGAATATGGGATTGAGGATTGAAAAAGTCAAATAAGATGAAGGGCATTTTTGACCGAATACCATTGAGGTTGATCAACTACGTATACTGGTTGTTGTTGATCTATCTGGTTGCCGCATTGGGTTGGTGGTACATTGAACTGGATCACCAAAATGATCAAATGCTGGCTTTTCAACAGGAACAGATCGCAAGGGGGAATGCCGGTACTATTACCCTGGAAAAAGTGATCGATGAACATGATCGAAATGCAAAGCAATTCATTGGCGAGGGGCTGACCTTTTTGATCTTTACCATCTTGGGTGCCATTTTTGTTTATGGTGCTGTTCGCCGTCAGATTCGCTATCACTTGCAGCAGAAAAATTTCATGTTAGCCGTTACTCATGAACTCAAAACACCCATCGCAGTAACCAAGCTCAATCTTGAAACCTTACAACGCCACCAACTTCCCCAGGAGAAGCAAGACAAACTGCTAACCGATGCATTGAATGAAGCGGAGCGGTTGGATATGCTCTGTAATAACATCCTCCTGAGTTCACAAATGGATGCAGGGGGATATCAATCCACCAAAATGGAGTTTGACTGCTCCAGAGCATTAACTGCTTCGGTGGCCTCATTTTCAAAACGCTATCCCGATCGCACCATTCAGTCTGATATTCCCTCGGGGATAGGATTTTTTGGAGAAGAACTTGTGCTTCGCCTCGTGTTTAATAATCTGATTGAAAATGCAATCAAGTATACTCCTGCTAATGCACCAATCGTAGTTTCATTGAAGGATCAGTCCCACGCTTTGCTCATTCAGGTAGCCGATCAGGGTCCCGGTATTCCCGATCCATTAAAATTGAAAGTCTTTGAAAAATTTTATCGACTGGAAGATGAGCGGATACGCAAAACGAAAGGGACGGGATTGGGACTCTATCTGAGTTCACGTATTGTACAAAACCACAAAGGCAGGTTATCGGTTGAGGACAATCAGCCAAATGGGTGTATTTTTAATATTGTATTACCCAAACAATCTGCTGAATGAATTCATCCAAAGCCAATATCCTGGTTGTAGAAGATGAGGAAAATCTTCGAGAGGCCCTCAAATTGAACCTCGAATTGGAAGGCTATGCTGTTACCTGTGCTGAGAATGGTGCACTTGCTCTCAAGCGGGTAGAAGCTGAATATTTTGATCTCATCATTCTGGATGTCATGCTTCCGGAAGTAGATGGCTTTGATGTTTGCCAGGGTATACGACTGAAGAATATCGATTCTCCTATTCTCATGCTCAGTGCACGTTCGGGGTCAGACGACCGAGTGACGGGCCTCAAACGGGGTGCTGATGATTACTTGACCAAACCTTTCAATTTGGAAGAGTTGTTGCTACGCATTGAGAAACTCATTGATAAAAATAGAAAAATACAAGAGCACACTACGGTTGGTGAATCCTATAGTTTTGGAGGCAATACCATTGATTTTAAAGCACAAAATGCCACCAATCATAAAGGAGAGCTGATCAGCCTTAGTAAAAAAGAAATCATGTTGCTCAAGCTCATGATTGAGTTTCGCAATGAGGTGGTCTCCCGAGAAAAGATTTTACAAGCTGTCTGGGGCTACCAGGTATTCCCTACTACACGTACCATTGATAATTTCATTCTCAGTTTTAGAAAATACTTTGAACAGGATCCCCGTGAGCCCAAGCATTTTCATTCTGTTCGGGGTGTAGGGTATAAGTTCTCCGACATCTAATAGCACTGAGCTAGAGATCTCCGAGTTGGGGACGGATAATAATTTGCTCAACACAGGCCTGGGGGGAAAGTTTGCTGGCTGCAACAACCATTTGAGCGATATCGTTTGCCTCCATTAGTCGCCCTGGATTCACTCCAGATCCTTCCCATGATGCAGTATAAGTGGCTCCCGGATGTATGGTGGTGACTTTTATATTAAAGGCTTTCATCTCTTCCCTAAGATTTTGACTGAAACCTTCCATGGCCCATTTGCTGATGCTATAGGCACCGCCATTGGCGTACGCTTTGAGTGCTGCAATGGAACACATGTTGAAGATGTGACCTTCTTTCTGTTCGATCATTTTTCCAACCAGTGCACGAGTTAAGTGATAGGCCGCATGGAGATTTATGGACAACATCCGGTCTAAGGCACCTTCCGGTTCATTATAGGTTGATCCTGGTTCATAGGTTCCGGCATTATTGATCAATACATCAATACGTGATGTGGCGCTGAGCAGCTGGTGCGCAAATGAATCCACTCCCTCTTTCTTGGAAAGATCCGCATTGAAACTGGTAATGGAAATACCTTGTTCTTTCATTAGGGAATGTTGCCAAGCGGCAGTTTTATCCATGTTTCGGGCACACAGGAAGAGATCATGTCCCTCTTTAGCAAAGGCTTCTGCCATTGCTCTGCCCATTCCCTGAGATGCTCCGGTGATCACAACGTTCATATGGGGAAATTTAACCAAAGGTAACAATCCTCACTTGCTTAGCTTTGCATTTCATGAATTCCAGGAAATACGACCATTTATTCTTTGACCTTGATCATACGTTGTGGGACTTCGATACGAACTCTACTGCCACGTTAAAGGACCTCTATCAGGAACTGGAACTGCATCGCATTGCTACGGATGATTTTGATCATTTCCACCAAACCTATCATCACCACAACACCATCTACTGGGATCGTTTCCGAAAAGGATTCATCAACCGGGATGAACTAAGGTGGAAGAGAATGTGGAGGACCTTGGTGGATTACAAAATCACCGATGAGGCATTGGCTAAACACATGAGTGAACGCTATCTGGAAATTCTTCCAACCAAACCCAACCTCTTTCCTCATTGTCGCGAGATCCTGGATTACCTCACCTCAAAAGGGTATCCAATGCACCTCATCACCAACGGCTTTGAAGTGACCCAACACCAAAAACTAAAGAACAGCGGAATTGCTTCCTATTTCCAATCGGTCATCACCTCCGAACAAGCTGGCATCATGAAACCGCATGCGGCAATTTTTGAATACGCAATGGGAAAAGCAGCTACCACTGCTGATCGCTCCATCATGATTGGCGACACCTTAGATGTTGATATTTTAGGAGCGCAACAAATTGGAATGGATACTGCCTATTTCAATACAGCAGTTCCACACGATGGTAAAACTGTTCCAACCTATGTGTTGAATAGTTTGTGGGACCTATCCGCTATACTTTAAGGCAATGTGGCAAGAACGGTCACGCCATTTTTAACGTGATCTCCAATTTTAACCGCAGGAGTTGCATCCAGTGGCAGAAGCAAATCAACCCTGCTTCCAAATTTTATGAATCCCAATTCCTCGTTTTGTTTGACTGATTTTCCAACCTCTGCATAATTGACAATTCGTTTTGCCAAGGCACCTGCAATCTGCTTCACCAAAACTGTACAGCGGGAAGTTTTTATGACAAGGCTGTGCCGTTCATTTTCTGTTGACGATTTAGGATCCCATGCCACAAGGTATTTTCCTTTGTGGTATTGATTGTATATCACTTCACCTGAAATAGGATATCGATTTACGTGGACGTTGGCGGGACTCATAAATACCGATATCTGTAACCGCTTTTCGTTGTAGTATTCAGGATCTACCGTCTCCTCAATTACCACCACTTTTCCATCTGCAGGTGAAATGAATGCATCGTCTTTGTATGTGAATCTGCGTGAAGGAATTCTGAAAAAAGAAACGATGAATAGCCAGAATGCAACCAATACAACGGAAAGGAGGATGTGTGCAATCGGTTGCAGCGGGTAAATGTATTGGAGTGAAAGAAAAATCAATGCAACGATGGCCCAGCCAACAATCAAAATCGTACGAAAGCCTTCCTTGTGTATGGTCATTTTAATGAGTTAAGCTTCAAAGTTAACAATAAATGCATCCTTAGATACTGATCGCTCTTTTCCGTGCAACCACTTTCCATGCTCCAGTTATGCGATCATCCTCAATGGCCGTAAGGGATTCATGAAGTGCGATTGTTGGACAGACATGATAGGGGATACCCAAAAAGACGTCTCCAACTGAATACGCATCTGCGTTGGGTGTTTCTATCACCAAATGTTCCTCACTCTGTCCCACTGCCACCCAATCTGGATGATCAGGAAAGTGGATGCGCTTAGCGAGTTCATTTTCTGCTGCAACTGCTTTGTGGCCGAGGTCCAGGCAAATGCGACCCGGAGCTGGTTTTGAAATTATGCGGGTGAGGATGTGGACCGCAGGTGTAAACGATTGTTCGCTGCAGATCAGGTGATAGCCGTGGTCCCAAAAGATGTTGGTGCCCGGACTGCATTCCCGATCGGGATGTTTTGCGTGTATCGAAAACGTAGGTGAACCTCCTGCAACGATTATCGGTTCAGGGATTCCATGCTCGACTAATTTTTTCCTTAAGGCTAGAACTGATGCAAAGCCTGCATCACAAGCTTTTTCCCTTTCCAAAGGATTGGGATGGCGATGTTGTCCGTCGTATGCATGCAAGCCGCAGAATACAAGAGCAGGGTGACCAACAATCAGTTGAATCAACTCGAACGCTTCATCACCCGGATGAATTCCGGTTCTATTCATCCCCACGTTCAAATCGATGAAGAGATGAAGTTGTTCCTGTTGTTCTTGAACATAATTTCCAAGCGCAATTGCTGAAGCAGCATTGTCAACAATCGTGCTGAAGGTAGTGGAAGGAAATTCGCGTTTCAATTCCAATAATCGTTTCGCTTTTAGTCCCACTGGTTGATGTGCCAATAGAACATCCCTTGCGCCTTGCATCCCCAAGAGCTCTGCTTCTGCAATGGTGGCACATTTGAATTTATCAATACCCGCTTGTTGCATCAACTGGATGCCTTCAGCGGTTTTATGAGTTTTGATATGTGGACGAAGACGCTCTGCTGATCCTGCCATCCGAACCATCTCTTCGATATTGGCACGTACGATCTTGGGATATACAATTAGCGAAGGGGAGTCGATCTGATCAGACCAAGGTGCTGTACTCATGTGTAGCGGTTTTTGCGGCTTCATCCAGCACTGCCTCTATTTCCGAGAGGGTACCAAGCGTTACCAGTTGCGTACGCAGGGATTTGATGTGTGGAATTCCTTTCAGGTAGTTTGCATAGTGACGCCTCATTTCGAAAATACCCAGTTTTTCTCCTTTCCAAGCAATGGAGGCTCGAAGGTGTTGTCGAATTACCGTAAGTTTTTCTTCCATGGTAGGAGGAGACAGTTTCTCACCAGTTGCAAAAAAATGCTTTACCTCACGAAAGAACCAGGGGTTTCCGATGGCAGCGCGACCAATCATGATGCCGTCCACACCGTATCTGTTTTTATATTCCAATGCCTTTTCGGGCGAATCAATATCTCCATTGCCAAAAATGGGAATATGGATACGAGGGTTTTCCCTGACTTTTGCGATCCAGGTCCAATCCGCTTCTCCTTTGTAGAGTTGACTGCGGGTGCGACCGTGGATGGAGAGCGCTTGTATTCCGATGTCTTGTAACCGTTCTGCTACTTCCAAGATATTGATGGAAGAGTGGTCCCATCCCAATCTGGTTTTCACAGTTACCGGAAGATGAGTAGAAGCAATTACTGCTTTGGTCAATCGAACCATCAGGTCAACATCTTTCAGCACTGCGGCACCTGCTCCTTTGCAAACAACTTTTTTAACAGGACATCCAAAATTGATGTCGAGTAAATCTGGTTGAACAGTTTCAACTATCCGTGCGCTGAGCGCTAGCGCTTCTTCGTCTCCACCAAATATCTGAATGCCTACGGGTCGTTCTTCCTCAAAGATGTCGAGCTTTTGGCGACTCTTGATCGCATCTCTAATCAATCCTTCACTGCTGATGAATTCCGTGAACATCAGATCGGCGCCATTTTTTTTGCATACGGCTCTGAAGGGCGGATCGCTGACGTCCTCCATGGGAGCCAGCAGCAAGGGAAACGATGGTAAGCTTATGTTGCCTATCTTTATCATGAACAGCGCAAAGTTACAAATAAGAGTATGGAATGGGAGAATACAGATCGGACGGGAATGCATGAAAAAAGTGCATTGTTTTTATTGATTGGGTTGATGGCGATGGGGTATATGATCGGCGGTTTTGTCGCCTATTTTGCCTGGGAGGCGATGACCGGTACTGTTTTTTCTCCCGAATCGATGTTGGATCCTTCCCGTGCGATGGAAGTCCGAATTGCTCAAACCCTTCTTGCCCTCTTTATATTTTTTGTTCCTTCCTGGATCGCAGTTCGTGCTGTCACCAAATCTCCGATTAACTATTTTCAATTAAATCGGCCTTTTCAGTGGAAGGCTTATGGATTCAGTGCGGTCGTGATGCTGTTGATGGTTCTGGTAGCCGGCATGCTTGCACAATTCACTGAATGGATACCATTATCTGCCCAGATGGAGCTTTACTTCAAAGACATGGAGGCGAGTTACATGGAGCAGATTGAAGTGATGTCTCAAATGAAAAACTGGAAAGACCTGGTGGTGGTGCTGATTACCATGGCACTCGTACCTGCAATTGTTGAAGAGTTTTTTTTCAGGGGCACATTTCAAAATATGATGTACCGGGCAACGGGACAATTATGGGTAAGCATCATCGTTACTTCATTGTTGTTCAGTGCCATTCATTTTTCGTACTACGGATTTTTTGCACGAACTGCTTTGGGTATCGTTCTGGGTTGGCTGTATGGAAGAAGCGGAAATCTCTGGGTACCCATCGTTGCGCACTTGATTAATAACGCCATGGCGGTGGGTGAAGTTTATTATTTGCGAAGTGCAGGTCGACCGATTGACGATGGCTTGATGGAGCAGATTCCATGGTGGGCAGGAATTGTTGCAACAGCGCTCCTGATCGGGTTCATCCGCAAGTTCCATCAAATGGTATCTGATGGCACTCGATAAAAAAGTTTTTCAAACCCGCGCCAGGACTGCAATTGCCTATGCGGTCGTCATGTTAACCGGATTGCTTTGGAACGAATGGTCGTTTTTCATTTTATTTTCAATTGTTCATTTTGGTTGCTGGTACGAATATCAAAAATTAGCAGTACGCATCGATTCTTCCTTCGATGCAACGTCATTGTTGAATCGGATTTTTTTTCCATTGTTTGGCTGGGGGTTTTTACTCGTAGCAGTTTCTGATCACCTTGTATTGATGGGTATCCCACTCAACAAGGTCGGGTATCAACTGATTCGATGGGGTGGATATTTTTTACCCATTCTGTTCATCATCAATCGAAATTTTTCAGTGCGTCATCTGGCGCGATCGATGGGAGGAGTGGTTTATATCTCCTTATTTCTTGCATTGCTGATCAACCTGCGTTCAGGATGGATCTGGATGCAAGGAAACAGCAGTGATGCATTTACAAGTGCTATATCTGGATTCAGTGGGAAGCTTGTTGCCATTCTCATGGTAGTGAGCATATGGATCAACGATACGATGGCTTATCTTGTTGGTTCATGGATAGGAAAAACTCCATTAACAAAATGGTCGCCCAAAAAAACCTGGGAAGGAACAGTGGGTGGAATTGTTTTATCTGCCGGACTGATCTGGGCCTTTGCATTTTTTCGTTGGGAAGCCAATTATGAAGTTCTGATAATTGCTTCCACAGCTGCTGTTGCTGGAACCTTTGGTGATTTGTTGGAAAGTCGGTTAAAGCGACTTGCTCAAGTGAAGGATAGTGGAACTTTTTTACCTGGACACGGAGGATTTTTGGATCGGTTTGATTCCATCTTGCTGGCTGCACCTGCCGTTTGGCTGATCGCTTACCTGCTTTATCGTTAATTGTTCTGTGTTGGGTTGTTCGGCTTCTGGGGACGAGCAATCGGGCGTTGAGGACCATCTGGTTTGCGTGAAGGACCGTGTGGCCTGCGTTGTTGAGAGGCTGGTTTGTTGGAAGACGGCCTATTGCCTGAACTTCCTGGTCTATTTGAAGTAGATTTTTCTCTTGATTTCCTTTTCTGTGCGTTTCTTTCCAATGAACGGAGACTGATTTGTCCGACTACATCCACAAACTGTGGTTCAACTTCTTTTGTTTTTGCACTTACCGGTTCGGAAGTTTCAAGTTCTTCAGGTCGAATTCCCTTTGCATTGAGTGCTTTTATTTTTTGAACCGTTTCTATGCTTAGTGGATATTGCTTGCTGCTATCGGGCAAGGTGTACCACATCAAATTTTTGAAAATATCTTTTTTAATCAATTGGGCATTTCCTTTTGCGGTTTGCAGTACATCGGCATGATCCGGAAAATGTTGCAGCGCATCCAGATACGTATCCAGTTCATAATTCAAACAGCATTTGAGTCGGCCGCATTGTCCACTCAACTTGGTTTGATTGATGCTGAGGTTCTGGTAGCGAGCCATGGCCGTTGTAACGCTCTTGAAGTCATTCAGCCAGCTGCTGCAGCATAGTTCCCTGCCGCAGCTTCCGATGCCACCAACTTTGGCCGCTTCTTGTCGCGCGCCAATTTGTTTCATTTCAACTTTTACTTTGAATTCCGAAGCATAGATCTTGATGAGCTCTCTAAAATCAACACGATCATCTGCGGTATAGAAGAATGTTGCTTTTCTTCCATCGGCTTGAATCTCCACTTCGGAGATCTTCATCATAATCTTAAGCTGTCGTGCTATGGCACGTGAACGGGCTAAAGCTTCCTTCTCACGGGCCTTATTTTCTTCCCATTTTTGAATATCGACTTCCGTCGCCCGTCTCAATATTTTCTTTAGATCAGCACTGTCTTCTGGAATTCTTTTTTTCTTGAGTTGGAGTCGGACCAGTTCGCCACTGAGGTTGACTACGCCAACGTCAAACCCACTCACTCCCTCCACACTTACGATCTCTCCCTTATTGAAATGGTGCAGGGTGGTATTGCGGAAATATTCTTTACGGCTTCCATTATTGAAGGTCACTTCAACGATGCGGCAGGAAACAGCCGGGTCGGTGAAGGGTAAGTTGGCAAGCCAGTCATGTACATTGAGTCTGTTACAACCACCGGAGCTGCATCCTCCGTTATTTTTGCATCCTTTAGGGGAACCTTTGCCGGTACCACATGAACCACATCCCATTATCAGATCTATTTAGACGCTTTCGCGCGGTATTCAAAATTGTTTTGGTCAGCGACCTAGTTAGTCAAAATTAACGATTTATCTCTTAGGATGTGGCTTATTTTAATGGTGAGGGCCATGAACAGGATCTTAGGATTTGCGTTGCGTTCGATGTGGTAAATGCTGCTGCCCAGTTCATCCACCATGGCACTGACCTGTTCGGTTGAAGCAAGTTTGGTAAGGCGATTGGCAAAGTCGATTTCGACCTCAGTTGCCGAAGGAGTTGTGCCAGTGTGCAGAATACGGATTGAAGACGACAGCAAATGGATGAAGTAATTCAGGAATTGTTTTTGTTTTTCTCTTCCCAATTTTGCCATTTCTTCTACCCATTTGAGTTGAGCAGCGGGACCATTTTTCAAAATTGCATTGAGCCACTGACGAAGTAATTCTTGCCAATCTTCATCCGCGTGGTGTAAAATTTGAAATGCCTCCCGCATGTTTCCATGCGCCATCGGAGCAATGGAACGTGCCTTCTCACGCGGCACTGCCTGATGCTCGATCAGCCATTGTTCAAGCGATGCTGTTTCCAGTGGATTGATCTTGATCAGTTGCGTGCGGGACAGGATGGTGGGAAGGATGCGTGATTCGTCTTCTGCAACAAAAATGAATACTGTTTTTGGCGGAGGCTCTTCAATCAGTTTGAGCAGTTTATTGCCAGATTGACCCAGGTATTCGGGCATCCATTGAATGAGGACTTTGTATCCGCTTTCAAAACTTTTGAGTTGCAGTTTTCGGATGATGTCTTCGCATTCATGCGCAGTGATGTTGCCTTGTTTATTTTCTGCACCCACTGCTTGCAACCAATCGTATGCATTTCCAAATGGTGTTTGGGCAACAAAGCTTCTCCATTCGATGATGAAATCGGAACATACCGGTTTATCGCCGCTGTTTCGGGTAATGGTGGGAAAAGAGAAATGGATATCGGGGTGACTGAGTGCGTGCGCTTTGATGCAGGCGGGACAGGTACCACAACTGTCGTTAGAAACTGTTTTTTCACAAACGATGTACTGTGAAAGCGCGATGGCGAGTTGCAGTGCTCCAGAGCCTTCTTTGCCAAGAAACAATAATGCATGACTGAGTCGATTGGAGTCGACCAATCCTACTAATTTTTCTTTGATTGTTTCTTGTCCCGCTAATTCTGCAAATCGCATGCCCAAAGGTAAGGAATGGGCCGTCTTGCGATGGAGGGTTTATTGCAGAAAGCGCGTGATCTCTTCGCTGGTGGGATTTACTTTACTGGGAAATACGGCGAGGAGTTGTCCTTTTTCATCCAGAAGAAATTTGGTAAAGTTCCAACGGATTTCAGCATCCATTACGCCGTTCTCTGTTTTTTGGGTAAGCCATTTGAACAAGGGGTGCATGTCTTCGCCTTTAACTGATACTTTTTCAGCCATGACAAAACTGACGCCGTAATTCTTTTTACAGAATTCGCTGATTTCTGAATTCGAACCAGGTTCTTGTCCCCCGAAATTATTAGCAGGGAATCCAACAATCACCAGTTTGTTTCCGTAGGACTTGTATAGTTTTTCCAGATCGGCATACTGAGGGGTGTATCCGCATTTGGAGGCAGTGTTCACGATGAGAATTTTCTTCCCTTTGAATGCAGAAAAATCGATGGTGGATCCGTCTATACCGCTTACTTTAAAACGATGAATGGAAGTCGGATTCAGGAAGAAAAGTGGCAGTGCCAGCATCAGCATTCGGATCATAACGTTGGTTTTATTGTTCTAAATTAACGAATAAGTAGGGAAAAGGTTGTGAGCTAAGGAAGCGTGTCAAGCCGTGAAGGCCATTCCCAGAAACGAGACAGAGGAGGCGCCATGGAGTAGTGCTGAGCGACCGCATGCTTCCAGTGAGGCTCCGGTGGTGATGACATCATCTACTATAGCAATATTTTTTGAGTGAATGGCAGTGGGTTGTGCAACAGAAAAAGCAGTATGTACATTATCCCATCGTTCAGATCTGCTTTTCCTGGTTTGTGTTTTTGTTTGGACTGTTCGTTGAATTGCACGGTTTCCAATCGGAATACCAGTAGTCATTGCAATTCCTTTGCACAGCAGCTCTGCTTGGTTGTACCCTCGTTTTATTTCTTTTTTTGGATGCAGTGGCATTGGCACCAGCAGATCGATGGGAAAGTCGGTTATCAGTTGTTGAACACGCAGGCCCATTTGCTTTCCCATGTGAATGCCAAGCACGTGTTGGTCTTCGTATTTAATGGCGTGTATGATGTGTTGAATAGGAGAATGATCAAGGAAGTACCAGGTTGCAGATGCAAAACCAAACGGAATTCGTCCCCAAAACAATTTTTCCAGCGGATGATTACGAAGCGTTTCAAATTGGGTATAAGGAAGGGTAAGGGAGCAGTGCATGCACAGGTGTTCTTGGTGATTGAGGATGGCGGATCTACAACCAGGGCAAGGTTGGGGTAGAAAGAGATCAAGCACCGAACTCAGGTTTCGGATGATAAGACGTGAGGGAGATGGCATCATGGGAACAACGATCGGTACACTTCTTCGATCAGCGCCACTTGGGTGGTTGTGATTCCTTTATGGGGTTCAGCGAGGCGATTGTATTTACTGATGACGACCTGTTCGAATCCAAGTTTTTTTGCTTCGGAGATTCGTTGATCAACCCGATTGACGGCTCTGATCTCCCCGCTCAATCCCACTTCTCCAGCAAAGCAGATTTTTTGGGAGAGGGGCACATCTTCATAGGAGCTGAGCAGTGCAAAGACCATGGCCAGATCGATTGCCGGATCTTCTACTTTGAGTCCCCCTGCAATATTGACAAACACGTCTTTGGTCCCAAAATGAAATCCACCTCTTTTTTCCAGCACGGCCAATAGCAATTGCAATCTTCTTAAATCAAAACCACTTGCAGTACGTTGTGGAGTTCCGTATACCGAAGGGGTAACCAATGCTTGTACTTCGATGAGCAATGGACGCAATCCTTCCATGGTAGCACCGATGGCGATTCCACTGAGTTGTTCTTCTTTTTGATTGATCAGTATATCGGATGGATTGTCAACTGGTCGCATTCCATTGCCCGTCATTTCATAGATGCCAATCTCGGAGGTGGAACCAAATCGGTTTTTGGTGGTGCGTAAAATGCGGTATGCATAATGTTGATCGCCTTCAAATTGCAATACGGTATCCACCATATGTTCCAATAGTTTTGGTCCCGCTATATTTCCATCTTTAGTAACATGACCAATCAGAAACACCGGTGTTTGTGTTTCTTTTGCGAAGCGTTGAAATTCTGCAGTGCATTCTCTGATTTGCGAAATGCTACCTGGAGATGAATCAATGTATGGCGATTGCAACGTTTGAATTGAATCAATGATTACCCAATCGGGTCGTATGCGTTTGATTTCCTGAAACACGTTCTGTGTCGATGTTTCCGTGAGCAGATGAAAATCATCGTGTGCAACATTGATGCGATTGGCGCGCATTTTAATTTGCTGTTCGCTTTCTTCGCCACTTACATAAAGAATGCGACACGAAGGCATCATGAGTGCATCTTGAAGAAAGAGCGTTGACTTTCCAATTCCTGGTTCACCAGCAACCAATACAATACTCCCTGGTACAATTCCTCCTCCCAATACACGATTGAGTTCTGCATCCTTGGTTATTTTTCTTGGATGATCTTCTGCAATCACATCATGCAATGCGATGCTTCGTTGATCACTGGAAGAAGATTCTTTCCAAGAAGCTTTTTGTGATTGACTTTCTTTGTGAATGATTTCTTCGATGAATGTATTCCACTGTTGACAACCCGGACATTTCCCAATCCACTTGGGTGATTCATGTCCGCATTCTTTACAAAAGAATGCTTTCTTCACTTTACTCATGCACTAAAGGTACAGATCGAACCAATGAAAACGAGGTGATAATTCACGTGAGATATGATGGGAAAACGGGGTGATTTTATAAAAGACCAAAGGGCCAGCTGACGCCGACCCTTTAGTACTTACTAACCCATTAAATTCTCCCACTAAATTACAAATTGTGGCCACAGTACAAAATAAATTTTCGGGATTGTGAATAAATCAATTGGGTACATATAATAATGGTATAAGACAATTCTAGTTCATTTTTTTATTAAAATTTTAGTAATCATATACTTATAAATATATAATAATTATATGCAATAAATTACCTCCTTGATTTACAGTCGTTTTCCGTTTTTAGTTTTTGAGGGACTTTCTTGTTCAGAGAAGGCCTTTTATTTTGATTAATTTATTAAACAGAAACGTTAAACAAAAATTCATCTTTTTTTAACGTTACGGCCCTAGTTGTGAATTATTTGTTATATTCGCAACTGGACATTTATTGTTTTATAAACAAAAATCAACTGCATGAGAAAACTTACACTGTTCATGTGCTGTTTGCTTTTTGCGATACCAGGGGTATTTGCACAAACAGTTGTCAAGGGTAAAGTATCGGATGCCGATGGCTCCCCCTTGTCAGGTGTATCGATCAAAGCAGCGGGAACCCAAACGGGTACTACCAGTGCTGCAGACGGTACATTTTCGCTTTCCGTCAGCAATCTCAACTCTACGCTTGAGATTTCTTACGTAGGTTACGAAGCCCTCAGGGTTCGTGCCGGTTCTAATCTTTCCAACATTCAAATGAAATCGTCTACTGGCGGTCTTCAAGAGGTGGTGGTAACTGCACAAGGTATCCGCAGGGAGAAAAAAGCCCTCGGTTATGCTGTGGCTTCAGTCGACAAGAAGGCTCTTGAATTGCGCCCTGATGGTGACGTGGTTCGCCTCTTGAACGGTAAGGCTCCCGGTGTTGACATCCTCAACGCCAGCGGTATGTCCGGCTCCGGTACCAACATCATCATCCGCGGTGTAAACACCATCAGCGGTAGCTCTACTCCTTTGTTCATTGTGGACGGTGTGCCTTTCGACGCATCTACCAATGCACAGGCCAGCTTCGTTTACGGTAACACCACTTCCAGCCGTTTCTTGGATCTCGATCCTAACAGCATCGAGAGCATCAACGTGTTGAAAGGATTGAGTGCAACTACACTGTATGGTGAGTTGGGACGTAATGGTGTGGTGATGATCACTACCAAGAACAGTGCTACTCGTAAATCGAATAAGAAGATGGAGGTCACCGTATCTCAGTCTATATTCGGAAACCAAGTAGCAAACGTTCCTGAATACCAGTATTCATATGGTGGTGGTTTCGACCAATCACTCGGTTTTGCCTTCTTCTCCAACTGGGGTGCGAAGTTCAAACCCGATCCAGGTCCATACGATTCAGTAAACCACCCATACAATACTGCAGCTCTTGCTGCAGCATTCCCTGAGTACCAGGGTAAGAAAGTTGCATTTAAGCCCATTCGTAATACCGTTAAGAACTTCTTCCGTACCGGTTTGATCCGGACTACTTCAGTAGGTGTTCAAAGCGGTGGTGCCAATGGTACATTCAACGCCAACTATACGTACATGGATGATGAAGGATTTACTCCTGGTAACCGCTTGATCAAAAACACATTTGGTCTGGGTGGTAATGCCAAGTTGAGCAACAACTTCACCATCGCCGGTACATTCAACTATGCAATTACTGATTATAAGGCACCGCCCACTGCGACTGGCTTTGGTTCTAACCCATCAGCCTCTTCTGTGTTCGGTAACTTGATCTATACGCCTATCGCGGTTGACATGTTGGGACTTCCTTATCAGAACCCACTCGATGGATCATCTATCTATTATCGTCCTGCTAACGATATCCAGCATCCTTTGTGGACAATCAACAATTCGTTCACTGGACAGAAGATCAACAGGATCTTCGGTAACATGTCGGCTCGTTACGACCTCGGCAAGAAGATGAACCTGACCTATCGCGTAGGTTATGACCAATATGGTGATTACAACTTCTATTCTCAGAATAAAGGGGGTACCGTAGGTGGAAATGATTTCCAACTTGGTATGCACAGGACATCTAATGGTTATAACATGATTTGGGACCACTCCTTACTCTACAACTTCCAGACCGATCTGAACAATGATTGGAGACTGAATGTGGACGCAGGTTTGAACTCTCAAGACAGGCAATATGAGCAGAACGGTCAGCAGTCAACTCAGCAGCTGGTATTCGGTCTGTTCGATCACGACAACTTCATCATCCACGATAACACTTCAGAAGGTGGTGGTCAGCTTGACTACAGAAGCAGGTACCTTTCAATAGGTGCATTTGCTCAAGGTTTGTTGAGTTACAAAGAATACCTCTACTTTACCTTAGGTGGAAGAAACAGCTGGTCATCCAATCTGGAAAAGGCCAACCGTTCTATCTTCTATCCTTCAGCGAGTGTGTCGTTCATTCCTACATCTGCAATCGAGAGCTTGAGAAACAACAACTTCTTGAACTACCTCAAATTTCGTGCAGGTTATTCGACTTCAGCGAACTTTGGTTCAGTTTACCAAACTCGTCCAATCCTTGCAATCGGAACCAACGTGTTCAACGATCGCGCAGGAAATATCTACAACCAGAACAGCATCTCCAACCGTTTGGCTAACCCCAATCTGAGTCCAGAGTTGCTGCAAGAGTTGGAATTTGGATTTGAAGGTAAATTGCTCAACAACCGCTTGAGTGTTGACTTCACTTACTACAATAGAAACTCTAAGGACCAGATCCTTTCACGCGACCTCGATCCTTCAACTGGTTTCACTGTAACCTCCATCAACGCAGGTTCAGTTCGTAACAAAGGTATCGAGCTTCAACTCGGTTACACTGTGGTGCGCAATAAGGATTGGAACTGGCAGATCGACGTAAACTACTTCCAGAATAGAAACAAGGTTTCTCTTCCCGGAGAAATCAAGCAGATCGTAATCGATGGTTTCTCTAACGAAGGTCTGTTTGCAATTGACGGTAAGCCACTGGGTGTAATTCAAGGTTACTATGCTTTGAGAGATACCGGTTCAACTGCAGTAAGTGCTAAGCCTACTGGTCAGCGTATCGTTGATGCCAATGGTAACTACATCTCTTCTAGCAATATCGGAATCGTTGGTGACCCAACTCCTGATTTCAAACTCACTGGAATCAGCACCTTGAGCTTCAAGGGAATTACCTTCCGTATGCAGTGGGATTATACACAAGGTGGTGACATGTTGGCCTACACTCCTGGTACGGTTGTTGGTCGCGGTCTTACCAAAGACACTGACTTCGATCGTTTGAAGCCATTGATTCTTCCAGGTGTGGGCAGAGATGGTAATCCGAATACAGTTCAGATCAGTGCTTCTCAGGCGTACTTCAATAACCTGAGTGGTTTCTTCGGAACTGCAGATATCATCACCTTCGATGCGACTTGCATCCGTTTGAGAGAAGCGTCTCTTTCTTATTCGCTTCCTTCTTCCGTACTCAGCAAGTCTCCGTTCGGTTCATTGTCAATAACATTCTCTGGACAAAACCTTTTCTACAATGCGCCTAACTTCCCCAAGTATGTTCGTTTCGATCCTGAAACTTCATCACTGGGTGTAAGTAACGTACGTGGTCTGGAATACCTTTCAGGTCCAACCTCTAAGCGTTTTGGTGCCAGCATAAGGGTTACTTTCTAATCGTTAAAACAGATGAACATGACACTTAAGAAAATATCACTCATAGCACTGGCAGTAATCACGCTGGGTAGTTGCTCCAAGAAACTCGATGAGTTGTTGGTCAACCCTAACGGACCTACTCCCGAAAGTGCGAACACGGATCTTTATCTTCCCGTGATTCAGAGCAATTTCGTAGGCGTATTCAACTCCTATTCATCCTTCGGTATGGAATTGACCAGGATGGTGGTTTGGTACGGTCCTACTTATAATGAAGGTTATTCACCCAACAGCTTCGATGGTATTTGGAATACCGCTTATACCGGTGTATTCAAGCATGCCAACGTACTCATCCCTGTAGCAACTCGTGAAAAGAAGTATGTACAGGCGGGTATGGCTAAGTTGATGAAAGCCTATACCATGATGACACTCGTCGATATGTTCGGCGACGTTCCTTATGCCGAGGCAAACCTGGGTATTGATCAAACCAATCCTGGAATTACCAAGGGTAATGAAGTTTATGCTGCAGCGATCAAGTTGTTGCAAGAGGTGAGCGATACGCTCGACCTGGTTGCTGACGGTCGCCTTGCACACGGTGCATATCCAGGCTTCTACGATAACTTCTATGGAGTATCGAATGCAGCTGGTGCACGTCGTTGGGCTACTCAAGCTAAACTTTTGTTGATCAGAGCCTATATGACCACTCGTTTGGTGGATACTGGTGCAAAAGGAAAGATTGAGTCACTTTTGGCAAATCCTAACGTTATCGCTTCTTTCTCTGGAACTGCTCAAGACTTTGAATTCAAATATTCAAGCAAGCAAGCCAATCCAAACAGCCGTCACCCACGTTACAATGGTAACTACAATGGTAACGGTTCTACTACTGGTAGTGCAGGTGACTACATTGGTACTCACTTCATGTATACCATGGCACAAGAGAAGGGATTGTTCAGCAACACTCCTGCGAACGATCGTTCGGATCCCCGCACACGTTACTACTTCTATCGCCAGCAAGCGACTATGGGTAACGTGAACTCACAGTCTGTTTCTTGTATTGTATCAGCTCCTCCCGGACACTATACTCCTGATATGCCTTTCTGTCTCCTTGGATTTGGAGGCTTCTGGGGTCGTGACCACGGTGATAACTCTGGTATTCCACCAGATGGAAACTTCAGAACAACCTGGGGTATGTATCCTGCCGGTGGTGAGTTTGATCTGAATCAGAATAGCAGGGTTTCTTTGAACAGAGGTGGTCAGGGTGCTGGTATCCAGCCCATCTGGCAGTCATCTTTCACAGATTTCCTGAGAGCTGAAGCGGTATTGACATTGGGAGTTGCAGGTGACGCACGTGCGTTGCTTGAGTCTGGTGTTCGCAAGTCCATTTCAAAAGTATTGGGCTTCCCTGCGACTATCGGTTATACGGTTGCTTCTGCAGCTGTTCCAACAACAACTAAGGTGGATGATTATGTTGCCAAGGTGTTGGCAGCGTATGATGCAGCCATCGGTACATCACCCAAGTTGAACGTAGTAATGAAAGAATGGTACATTGCCCTTTGGGGTAACGGTGCTGACGCGCACAATAACTATCGTCGTACTGGTATGCCAAACAACCTCCAGTTCTCTAAACTGCAGGCTTCTGGTCCATACATCCGTTCCTTCTTCTATCCTTCAGTGTACACCAACCTTAACAAGAATGCAGCACCTCAGAATGCGCTCGATAAGAAAGTATTCTGGGATACAAACCCTGCTGTATTAAAATAAACTTATAAAACTTATAAGACATGCGTAAATTAATATCAACCGCAACCTTGTTCCTCGCGTTGGTGTTCACCATGAACTCTTGTCAGAAGGGTGAAGTTGTACAAGATGTCAACTCACTTGGCACAGGTTCGTATGTAACATTGACGGCTGCAGGTAACTTGAACGTTGACGCAACCAATTTGGCAACCAAGGTTTCGATCGAAGTTGCTTCTTATGGTTCAGAGCAAGAAAAAATAGTCATGTATGTTACCAAAGGAAACACTTCTTTGAACAGGGCCACCTGGAAAAAAATCAAGGAAGTACCCAATTCTGGCGGTAGTTACAAACTGGAAGTAAGTGGTACAGAAATTTCAACCGCACTTGGTGAAGTTCCTGCTCCTGGAAACCAGTATACCATTTACAATCAAATTGTAACTAAAGATGGCCGTACGTTTGACGTGGCTAATACCGGTGCAGACTTTGCTGGTCTCCCTGCCTATAACATGGCAATGACTTGGAAAGCTACCTGTGTATGTCCTTTCATCGCATCTGCTGCAAATGGTACTTACCTGATCACAGCAGATACATGGGATGGTGCAGCTGGTGAAACCTGCGACGTTACTGCAACAGCAAATTCAGCTACGTTGACTTATGCGTTCCCTTATGCAGCTCCTCCCGGATTTGCTCCATTGGTGTTGACCGTCAATCCAGCAACCGGTGGTGTAACTGTAGCTCGTCAGACTTACGGAAGCTATGGTGCAGGATTTGAGAATTTCAGGGCAGAAGGAAGTGGATTCTTCTTCTCTTGCACTGGAAATATTACTCTCAGCTTGACCCATACCTTGCCAAGTGGAACCAACTACGGTACCTATCCATTGCGTATGAGAAAGCTCTAAGCTTATCTTCATCATAAGATTGAAGGCTATCCGAAAGGGTAGCCTTCTTCTTTTCTCATTGATTAGATATACTACTTCAAAAAAACTTTGAAGAAATTAAAGTTTGATCTCTTCTTCCTGTTTGTCGAAAAAGTGGAACTCGGTAAGGTGGTAGTTGGTATTTGCCTCAAGGGTTAGGCTGATCTTGTATTTCCACGACCATTTGCGTTTGATGGAAATGAACCCTTTGGTCAGGTACGCGTACAATATGGGATGTACTCGTATAATAAGTGATTTGTGCTTGTGCTCGCTGAGGTAGCTGATGTTCTTTTCAATTTCATCTTCCAGCACCAGTGTGGATGATATTTTTCCGGTACCCTGACAAGATGGACATTGTTCTTGGGTATTGATCGACATCTCAGGCTTCATGCGCTGACGAGTCAATTGCATGAGTCCGAATTTTGAAATAGCCAATACGGCATGCTTGGCCCGATCGATTTTCATGAAGTTTTCCATTGCCTCGTGCAACTTCTTTTTGTTTTCGGGCAATTTCATATCAATGAAGTCCACAACAATAATACCGCCAATATCGCGGAGTCTCAGTTGTCGCGCTATCTCCTCCGCTGCTTCCAGATTGGTCTGAAGGGCGTTTTCTTCCTGATTACTGCTCACGCTTTTATATCCGCTGTTTACGTCGATGACGTGCAGGGCTTCGGTGTGTTCAATGATGAGGTAAGCACCGCTGGGTAAGTTGACTGTTTTGCCAAAAGCAGATTTGACTTGCTTGGTAATGCCTGTTGCGTCAAACACGGAACTGCTTCCGTTCTGAAGAGCAACAATCTCCGCCTTATCCGGGGCAATTTTTTGAATATAGGTCTTGATTTCGGAATACAGCTGTTTATCGTCTACCGTGATTTTATTGAAATCTGCATTGAGCAAATCCCTCAAAATGCTGGTCGCTTTGGTCTGCTCACTCAAGATCTTGGAAGGCGGAACGGCGCCACTCAGGTTGTGTTGAATGGCTTTCCATTTTGCAAAAAGGGTATTGAGGTCCTCGTGCAATTCAGCTGTATTTTTCCCTTCTGCGGCAGTGCGGACGATCACACCAAAATTTTTGGGCTTGATCGCTTCAATGATTTTATGTAAGCGTTTGCGCTCTTCAGCAGAGTGAATTTTTCTGGAGACAGCAATGATGTCGTTGAAAGGAGTGATCACCACAAACCTTCCTGGTAATGAGATCTCACAGCTCAAGCGCGGTCCTTTTGCAGCAATGGGTTCTTTGAGGATCTGTACGAGTACGTTAGGGCGCTGGCCCAACACCTCATTGATCTTCCCGGTCTTCAAAATTTCCGGTTCTACGGTAAAGTTGGAGAAATCCTGTTGTGAAGCGACCGGAGTATTGATGGAGATCTGTGTGAATTTAAGGAGGGAGCGGGCGTAGGGACTCAAATCGGTATAATGCAAAAACGCATCTTTTTCGTATCCCACGTCGACAAACGCTGCATTCAAACCGGGAATCAGTTTTTTTACTTTTCCCAGGTACAGATCACCAACTGCAAAACTGGCATCCGATTTCTCATGATGCAGTTCTACCAGCTTTTTATCTTCCAGTAGGGCGATTTGTACGCCTTGAGCAGATGTATGTATGACGAGTTCCTTGTTCAAACGTAAAAGATGTAGGGAATGCGAAAAACCGGAAATGCGCTGTATCGTCGTAAGTGACTACAGCGCATAGAACCGATGCGTTGACGCTAAAGGGAAAGAAGACTATTTTTTGCCTTTCTTATGACGATTCTTTCTCAGTCTCTTTTTACGTTTGTGTGTCGCGATCTTATGACGCTTTCTTTTTTTACCGCAAGGCATGATGCAATGAGTTTTTTGTTAAAAATCTATTTTAATGTCTTAATCTTTTCTTCGAGAGCTTTTAACAGCTCAGGATTTTCTACGTTTTTCTTGCCCATTTCATACCACATCACCGCCTCTTTTTTGTCTCCTTTTCTCTCGTACACTTCAGCCAGCAAAAAGATAGCTTCGGTATGATTGGGGTCCAACTGAACAACAGCTTTAAAGCGTTCAATTGCCTTATCCGTTTGTCCCGATACCAGACCTCCATATCCCAACATGAACTGGGCAAATACATTGCCGGGATTTTTATCTGCCACCCCCCTGACTTTCAGGATCCCTTCCATTGGTGCTCCTGAAACACCAAAGAAATAGGTGCTTCCAAGTCCAACCACCGTGGAGTCGTTTTCAGGGTTGATTTTCAGGGAACGGGAGAAGAGGTCGTTGGCCTGAGTTGCCATCCATACACGCAGTCCAGGATCAGAGACACCTCTCAGCTCCTCCAGCATGGAGTGGGCGGCGAAGTTCAGTGTTTTTTCAGAATTTTCCAACTTAGCCTTCTCTCCGTAATAATAGATATATGGCAAAAAGTTGCGGGCACTATCCCTCCAGAAATTGGATAATGCCTGGAAATTTTGCTTACGCTGTGTTACCAGATCTCCCCGGGTTAGGGCATCCTCTAGCGAAGTCAAGTACGCAGATTGACTGGGGGATAATGCTTTCTTTTGATCGTTGATGTAGGTGGTTATCTCGAAGATTCCGGAGCCGACTCCAGCCTCTCCGCCCGATGCACCTTCTTCCTGATGGTCCTTATGCTTGGGCGAGAACCTTCCAAAAACAAACGTCACGATGAGCAGAACTGCACCAGCAGCTGCTACAAGCCATTGCTGTTTTTTCAGCATTCAATCAATTTTGTGTGCAAATGTAGCGACTTAAGCCATTTCATCGGCGCCATCGTCTTTAATGACTGTGCCGACTTCCAGCTTTTTAACTTCCTGCATGAATTCCTTTGCAGGTTTGAAGGCAGGGATATAGTGGGCAGGAATATGCACAGCGGTGTTGCGTTTGATATTCCTTCCAATTTTTGCAGCCCTTTGTTTAGTGATAAACGAGCCAAAGCCACGAACATAAATGTTTTCTCCTTTGGAAAGGGTGGACTTGATCTCCTTAAACATCGTTTCAAGGGTCACCAACACATCCACTTTCGGGATGTTGGTCTTTTCGGCGATCCTATTGATGAGATCTGCTTTTCTCATTGTAGTACGTTTTAATAATTAGTCTGGTTGCTTTTTTTAGTTTAGCCCTCAAAACACGTTAGTTATCAGGCAGGTAGCTCTAATAACGTACCATTCATCATAAAATTGCGTAATTTATCGGAAATTGCCAAAAAAATCTGCTATAAGTGGTTGAAAAACAGGTGAAAGTGTGGTTTTTACGGGGTTTAAAACAATGGAATAAATCCTCCAATAACAGAAAAATGCCCTGGAAAGGTGAAAAGGATCCCTATAAAATATGGCTCAGTGAAATCATCCTGCAACAAACGAGGGTGGAGCAGGGGTGGGATTATTACCTCCGGTTCATCCAAACCTATCCAACCGTTCAGTCTTTGTCGCAAGCATCTGATAATGAAGTATTTAAGTTATGGGAGGGATTAGGCTACTATTCCCGATGCCGAAACCTCCTTCATACGGCCAGAGTGGTGGCTAACCAACGAAAGGGAAAGTTTCCAGATACCCAAGAGGGACTGCTTTCTCTCAAAGGCATTGGCAACTATACTGCCGCCGCAATAGGTTCTTTCGCCTTTGGACTTCCTCTAGCGGTGGTCGATGGTAACGTACATCGGGTCCTATCCCGGGTATTGGGCATTCGGGAGCCTGTGGATACCGCTAAAGGGAAAAAACGCATGGAAGAGTTGGCCGAATCATTGCTGGATAAACAGAACCCTGCTCAGCACAACCAGGCCATGATGGATCTCGGTGCAACAGTCTGCCTGCCCCGCAATCCCAATTGTACCCAATGCCCTTTTTCAAAAAAATGCATTGCATGTACGACAGGTACCGTAGGCGACTTTCCTGTGAAATCAAAAAAGATAAATGTCAGGCATCGATTCTTTTATTACTTGATGCTTGAATACCGAAATCGGCTACTGGTGCGCCAGCGAGAAAATGGAGATGTATGGTCTCAATTGCATGAATTCATTTTAAAAGAAACGGATGAACCAAAGGAGCTAGAAGAAATAAATAGAGCTTCTTTTTGGGGGATGCGGTATGCGAAAAACGATTGGCAGATCATGGACCAATCCGAACCGATTGTTCACGTGCTCAGTCACCAACGAATCAATGCCCGAATTATTCATGTTCGCATCAAACATCCCCTTCAACTGAAAGGATATACTTGGATGAGCAAAGAACAAATCGACCAGTTGGCATTTCCACGCTTGATTACCCGCTATCGGCAATCCCGCTAACCTTCAACGCCGAGTATTTATGTACTTTTGAACAACATGAATCGACTGCTTAGGATTTTCTCTCTTCAATTGGTGTCGGCAATGCTGGTTGCAATTATATTGTCGATAGGATGCAACACTCCATTTACACCCCGCCCTAAAGGGTATTTCACGGTTGATCTTCCTGAAAAAGAATACAGGGTATTTGACTCAGCTGGTTTCCCCTATTCATTTGAATATCCTACGTATGCAACAATTGTACCTGAATCGGATAGTGCATCTCAACAACCTTACTGGATCAACATCGATTTCAAGGAGTTCAATGGAAGAATTTATATTAGTTATAAACCCATTCAAGGACAGTCGATTTATAAAGTAAAGACTTCAACCGGATACCGTGATTCAGTCGTGCAAAACAGTTTTGAGCAATTACGGGAAGAGTCCTATAAACTGACCTATAAACATACTGTGCGTGCATCTGCTATAGTCGATTCATTCTTTACCAATTCCAATGGGGTATCCGGAATATTCTTTTATGTGGCAGGAAACGCTGCAACTTCAAAGCAGTTTTTCGTGACCGATACAAGTAGACATTTTTTAAGAGCGGCATTGTATTTTGATGCTACCCCAAATGAAGATTCACTTTCATTGACAAGTGAATTCATCGCACGGGATATGCGTCATTTGATCAATACCTTCCGCTGGAAGTAAATAATCAGGAAAAGTCGGCAATCGCTTTTTGCATCGCCTTTTTGATTTCATCGTTACAGAGATTCCCTATGCTTCCTTCATGGGTATGATGAAGTCCCTTGGAAGTATCAAAACTAAATGTTCCCTGTTCGATCATCTTACCCACTTGCACATAGGCATCCCTGAATGGAATTCCTTGGTTGACCAATGCATTGACCGCCTCTACGCTGAACAAAAACGCATAGCGCTTGTCTTCCAGCACCCGTGCATTAACCTGCAGAGAGGAGAGCATGAGATGCATCATTGCCAGGCAGTCGTTCAATTCATTTATTGCAGGGAAAAGAATCTCCTTTGTCAATTGCATATCCCGGTGATAGCCTGAAGGCAGGTTGTTCAATAACAAGGTCAGTTCGTTTGGAATGGATTGCATCCGGTTGCACTTTGCGCGAATGAGCTCAAATACATCGGGATTTTTTTTATGGGGCATGATGCTGCTTCCTGTAGTCAGTTCTTCAGGGAATCCAATGAATCCAAAGTTCTGATTCATGTAAAGACAGCAGTCCATGGACAAGCGACTGAGTGTTGCAGCAATCGATGCAAGTGCCATCGAAGTGAGCTTTTCGGTTTTACCCCGACTCATTTGTGCATAAATAGAGTTATAGTGTAGTCCACGAAATTCCAGTAACTCGGTCGTGCGACTTCTATTCAGGGGGAACGAAGAGCCGTAACCGGCGCCACTGCCCAAAGGATTTTTATTGACAATGGAATAGGTTGATTTGAGTAATTCCATGTCGTCGACAAGGCTCTCTGCATATGCTCCCAGCCAGAGTCCCACAGACGAAGGCATTGCAATTTGCAGGTGCGTATAACCTGGAATCAGAACTGATTTGTATGCTTCACTTTTTTCTATCAAGAGGTCAAAAAGAGCAAGTGCATTGGATTTGACTTCTTTCAATGCCGAACGCAGATAGAGTTTGATGTCGACGGCGACTTGATCATTCCGACTTCTTCCCGTATGAATCATTTTGCCTGCATCGCCAATTGCTTTGGTCAGCATCATTTCAATTTGAGAATGAATGTCCTCTGCCTCCGGATCAATGCTGAAGCTGCCTGACGAAATGGTTGTCAATATGGTTGTTAATCCTTCTACAGCCCGCTTTGAATCTTCTGCAGTCATGATACCTGTTTCACCCAACATGGTCACATGCGCAATTGATCCTTGAACGTCAAATTGAGCCATCATCAGATCGAATTCGCGATCGCGACCTACAGTAAACGCTTCAATCTTTTTTTCTGTGTTGGCAGTGCCTTTGCTCCAGAGTTTCATGGATGGAAATTTAGGAGGTTGGTTGTATGGTTTCCAGTAAACGAATATACCCTTCAATTCCTTGTTCGATCTCTTCTATAAAAATAAATTCATCGGCGGTGTGACTCCTTGCTGAATTTCCAGGTCCCATCTTCAATGCAGGAAAGTGCATCAGCGCTTTATCACTGGTTGTGGGTGAGCCGTAGTAGGGAATACCCAGTGCCAATCCTGCTTTGACAATGGGGTGATCCAATGCAATCATGGTGGAGCGCAATCGAAAACTTCTGGGTTGAAGCTCAGCTTGAACGACTTGCTTGATCATTTCCACCACTTCTTCAAAATGATAGAGTTCATTTACGCGGACATCCACTACAAATCGACAGTTTGAAGGAATTACATTATGTGCTTTGTTTTCTGTTTCAATTACAGTGACCTTAGCCGTTGTTTTTCCGGTGAGTTCAGAAACTTTTTTAAACTCAATAGCATTGATTGCTTCAATATCTTGAATAGCCAAGTGGATGGCATTGAGTCCCTCTTCCCTGGCTGCATGACCGGCTTGTCCTTTGGCAACACCATCCAATACCATCAATCCTCTTTCAGCTACTGCCATCTGCATGCGGGTGGGTTCTCCTACAATGGCTCCGATGATTGAACTCCCCTTGAGGTGATTCTGGAAATCGGCATCATTCAACACCAACTCCACTCCATTTTTACCAGAAATCTCTTCTTCTGCGCTTGCAATCAGACACAGGTTGAATGCCAATGGGGCTTGCTGGGAAAAGTAAACAAATGAGGCAATCAACGATGCAAGTGACCCACCGGCATCGTTGCTTCCCAGTCCGAATAGCTTTCCATCCTCAATGATGGGCAGATAAGGGTCCTTGGTGTACCCATTCACCGGTTTGACGGTATCGTGGTGGGAGTTTAGAACGATGGTGGGTTTTGACGGATCAAAAGTTGAATGCGTCGCGTAAATATTATTCATGAGTCGCTTGCACTCCATACCGCGATCGGTTATCCATTGTTGGAGGTGATTGGCAACCTCTTTTTCTTCCTTGCTGAATGAGGGAATGGAAATTAATTGACCTAGTAATTCAACTGCCTCTTTTTTTACTATGTCGATTGTATAGTTCATGCTTATGGAATAATCTGAGTTCCGGCTTCACCAGCCACCAGTTTATTTAGATCTGTTGCATCACCAATGATTACTTTTTCTACGCCGGCATTGATTGCGTCAAAGGCATTTTCGAGTTTGGGGAGCATGCCCGAATGAATCGTTTCTTTTTTCTTTAATGCTTCAAATGAGGTTGAATCGATGGTTGGGATTACCGATGATTCATCCTGGAGGTTTTGCAGCACGCCTTTTTTATCAAACGAATAGATCAGGGTTGTAGAATAATCAGAAGATAATGCAGTTGCAAGCGACTGAGCAATGGTGTCGGCATTGGTATTAAGGAGTCGCCCTTCCTTGTCTTGCGTGATGGGAGCCACCACCAAGCTCAGGCCTTGTTTTAACCACTGCTCGATTGTTGTTGTATTCACAGCATCCACATCTCCTACGAATCCGTAGTCAATGAATGGATGAACACGTTTATGTGCTTCAATGATTCCGCCATCTGCTCCCGTTATGCCCATTGCCAAATTTCCCAATGCATTGAGACGCGCCACAATTGATTTATTTATCCAACCTGCATACACCATGGTAACTATCTTGAGTGTCTCTGCATTGGTAATTCTTCTGCCATCTACCATTTCTTGTGGAATCTCTAATTGTTCGGCTAAACGCGTAGCAAGTTTTCCGCCTCCATGTACCAAAATCTTATATCCAGCAATTGAAACAAATGAAATAAGTAGTGCTTCAAGCTTTGTATCATCATCGATGATGTTGCCACCTACTTTTACTATGGTAAGTTTTGGTTTCATGATTGCAGCATGCGGTGGATAATGGATTGAGCAGCCCAAACCCGATTTTCAGCTTGTTGGGTAATGAGGCTGTGACTGCTGTCCAATAGTTCGTCGGGAAGCTCAACATTCCTTCTCACGGGTAAGCAATGCATGAGCTTTGCTTTGTTTGTCAACGACCATTTTGTTGTATTCAATAGCCAATTATCTGGCACAGATGGCATTGAGCCATAGTGCTCATACGAACTCCAATTCTTTGCATATACAAAATCAGCGCCTTCAAGTGCCTGTTCTTGATTATGAACAATTGTTGCCGTCTGAGTGAAAGAAGCTTCCAGTTCGTATCCCTTGGGTTGTGCGATTACGAATTCCGATTCTCCCCATGCCCCCATCCATTCTGCAAAACTATTGGCAACACATTGCGGCAAAGCTTTTACATGAGGAGCCCAGGTAAGTACGACTTTTGGTTTACGTTGCTTGATGGAGTTATTTTTTAACACTTCAGAGATGGTCATCAGATCTGCCAGGCTTTGCAAGGGGTGACGAGTTGCGCTTTCAAGACTCAATACAGGCACTCCTGCATACTTTACGAATTGCTGAATGATGTGTTCGCTGTAATCGGCATTTCGATCTTTTAATCCCGGAAACGTTCGAACAGCAAGTACATCAAAATACTTGCCAAGGATGGGTGCTGCATCTTTCACGTGTTCAACTGTAGTTCCATTCATGATTGCCCCATCTTCAAATTCCATGTTCCAACCATCAGCCCCAACATTGAAAACAATGCATTCCATCCCCAACTGTTGAGCAGCAACTTGGGTGCTTAATCGCGTTCGCATACTTGGATTCATGAACAAGCATCCGATCCGTTTTCCACTGCCTGCATGCTTATGGTGCAGAGGCTGGGCCTTATGATCCATCGCCTCCTGTATCAATTGGGGAAGGTCGGCTACATCATGTACGGATAGAAATTGTTTCATGTTATTAGGGATGATCGACAATGGCTTGTTTGAGGGAATCAATAAAATGAGCTGCATCTTCTTGAGTAAGCGCGAGTGAAGGAAGGAGTCGTATTACATTCGGTTTCGCCTCACCGGTAAAGATCTTATGTGTGGAGAGCAGGTTTTTTTTAAGGTCTTTTAATTGTTCTGGCACATCGAACCCGATCATGAGTCCCATGCCCCTTACATGATCAATCTCAGGAATTGCTCTAAGTTCATTCATCAGGAACTTTCCGATGGTGTCTGCATGCTGCATCAGGTTTTCGTTCTGCATCACTTCCAAAACAGCAAGTCCGGCAGCACAAGCAAGATGATTACCGCCAAACGTTGTTCCCAGCATAAAATGCCGAGCGGGTATGGTGGGTGCAATCATAATGCCTCCAATGGGAAATCCATTTCCCATTCCTTTGGCCATCGAATAGATATCGGCATCTATACCTGAATGGTCGTGACTGAAAAATTTTCCGGAACGACCGTATCCGCATTGTACGCTATCTGCAATCAGTAGGCTACCGTATTGATCGCACATGGAACGCAGCAGCTGAAGAATTTCGTTCTGGGCAACATTGATACCGCCAACTCCTTGGATGCCTTCAATGATCACTGCAGCGATCTCATTGCCTTGTTGTGCAAATGTTGATCTGATCGCTTCAGCGTCGTTCCATGGAAGAAAAATAATATTGTCGGTTGCATTCACTGGGGCAACGATGCTCGGATTATCCGTTGCGGCAACTGCGAGGGAAGTGCGACCGTGAAATGATTTTTTAAATGCGATCACTTTTTTTCTTCCCGTGTGAAACGATGCCAGCTTGAGCGCATTTTCATTTGCTTCAGCACCTGAATTACAGAGGAACAATTCATACTGGGGTTTGCCGGAAACCTCACCTAATTTATTCGCCAATTCTTCTTGAATGGGAATGCGAATGGAGTTAGAGTAAAAAGCAATTTTATCCAATTGTTCTGTGATCCGTTTGACCCAATGGGGATGTTGATGACCGATGCTGATTACAGCATGACCACCATACATATCGAGGTATTCCAGTCCGGCATCGTCCCATACCCGCGATCCACGCGCGCGTGTAATGGTGATGTTGTTGATCGGATATACGTTGAATAGTTTCAAAATGCAGAAGGTTTTAATTGTAAGCCAGCAGTTTGTTCAAGTCCGAACATCAGGTTCATATTTTCTACCGCCTGTCCGCTTGCTCCTTTGAGAAGGTTATCGATGACTGAATGGATCACCAAGGTGTTGCCATCTTTCTCAAGATGGAGAATGCATTTATTGGTGTTTACCACTTGCTTCAGTGAGATGGCGTCTGTTGATACATGCGTGAATGGTGCATGAGCATAGAAATCGCGATAGATTGTATTAAGCACCTCGAGTGATAAATCTGTTTTTAAAGTAGAAGAAACAAATATTCCTCTGGTAAAATCACCGCGCCAAGGGACAAAATGAACAGATGCTTGTGACGATTGCAATTGTGCGATGGATTGGTGGATTTCGCCCAGGTGCTGATGGGTAAGTGTTTTGTACGATTGAATGTTGTTGGATCGCCAGCTAAAGTGACTGGTAGTGCTGAGGGATTGTCCCGCTCCGGTTGATCCGGTTATCCCGGTGGTATACACATCACTGATCATTCCTTTTTGTGCCAGTGGAAGGAGTCCCAATTGTATTGCAGTTGCAAAGCAACCAGGATTGGCGATGTTCTTCGCCGTTTGAATAGACGCTGCGTTCAATTCAGTCAACCCGTAGACAAAACGACGTTCGTTCAGCGTGCTGTTGGCAGTGAGTCGAAAATCATTGGCCAGATCAATCACGCGAATCGATTCAGCAATGGGATGTTGTTGTAGAAATGCAGTTGATTCACCATGCCCCAAGCAAAGAAACAGCACATCAATTTCGTTGGAATAATCAGCGGTAAATACCAAATCGGTTTCACCGAGCAAGTCGTGATGAACAGCATGTATGGGTTTTCCAGTTTGACTTTTACTGTGAGCAAAAGCGATGGTTACTGCAGGGTGATGCAACAGAATGCGCAGGAGTTCACCACCGGTATATCCGGCACTTCCAACAATGCCCGCTCGAATGCCGTTATGCATGATCATTATTTTTTTGAGGATTCACGGCATTCCATATGACGGTCTGATTGCCAAATATCTTGCTGAAACCACGTACATCTTCTCCTGTGAATCCGCTATTCATTTCTCCATACTTACCAAAACGGCTGTTCATCAAATCATGCGGGGATTCAATGCCAATAACTTGGAACCGATAGGGCTGAAGCAGTATAAATACGTTACCCGTTACATTTTCCTGGGATCGGGTGAGGAATGCTTCAATGTCGCGCATAACTGGATCCAGAATTTGTCCCTCATGCAACCAATTTCCATAAAACTGGGAAAGGGTGTCTTTCCATTGCAATTGCCATTTGGTCAACACATGTTTTTCAAGCGCATGATGTGATTTCAGGATGACCATGGGTGCTGCAGCTTCAAAACCAACTCTTCCTTTGATGCCGATGATGGTATCGCCTACATGAATATCTCTTCCAATGCCATAAGGTCCGGCTATAGCTTGGAGATGTTGTATGGCTTTGGAAGGGTGTTCGAACGATTGATTGTTTACACCAGTCAATTCTCCTTTGGTAAAGCGGAGAATCACTTCTTCTGAACCGGATCGTTCCATTTGAGTAGGCCATGCGGATTCCGGCAGTATACCTTTTGAGGAAAGGGTTTCTTTGCCTCCAACGCTGGTACCCCAAAGTCCCTTGTTGATTGAATACATGGCCTTTTCAGCATTCATGCTTACCCCTTTGGTTTGGAGGTATGCAATTTCTTCTTCGCGACTCAATTTGAGATCACGGATGGGGGTGATGATCTCAACTCCTGGAATGAGGATATGAAAAACCATATCGAACCTTACCTGGTCGTTGCCAGCACCCGTGCTTCCATGAGCTACTGCCTCAGCACCTATTTTCTTTACATGTTCGGCTATATGCATGGCTTGACTCAATCGTTCTGCGCTTACGCTAAGAGGATAGGTATTATTCTTCAGTACATTACCAAAAATCAAATAACGGATGATCGAATCATAGTATCCTTCTACTGCATGGATGGTGGTATGAGAAGCCACACCCAGCGAACGGGCATGAGCCTCGATGCGGGTTAATTCTTCTTTGGAGAATCCGCCGGTATCTACGATGATGCTATGGACCTCAAATCCTTTGTCTTCAGAAAGGTATTTGGCGCAGAAGGTGGTATCCAATCCGCCGCTGAAACCCAGTACGATCTTTTTAGCCATTTTTCAAAAAGGGTTTAAGTAGTTTCCACTCACGGAATCGAAACAGGCGTTCAAATCCTTTTAAATTTTCTTCAAAGAATTTTTGTGTTTCTTCAGGAGCATAATGATCCTTTGGATCGTAGAGCATTGCCGTACACATGCAATTCTTTCGTTCTTTGCTCATTAAAATATCGTAGTTGACACAGCTCTTGCAACCTGCCCAGAATTCTTCGTCTTGGGTGAGTTCGGAATAGGTGACCGGTTCGTATCCCAGTTCAGAATTGATTTTCATTACAGCCAGACCGGTAGTCAGTCCAAAGATTTTGGCTTCAGGATAAGTAGAGCGACTGAGATCAAAAATTTTGCGCTTGATCATTTTTGCCAGTCCACTTTTTCTGAATTCTGGTCGCACAATGAGTCCCGAGTTAGCCACATACTCACCATGGCTCCAGGTTTCGATGTAGCAAAATCCGGCCCAGGCGCCATCATCCGTGGTGGCGATGACTGCTTTTCCTTCCTGCATTTTAGTGCGGATGTAATCGGGACTCCGTTTTGCGATTCCTGTTCCTCTTGCTTTTGCAGATTCCTCCATTTCTCTGCAGATGTCCTCTGCAAAATTGAAATCTTTGTCGCTGGCTATGAATATTTTGAATTGTTGTTCCATTTCGTGGTATTGAAAAGATTGATGCATGGCTACGGCATCCCAGGATGGGAGTGTAGTCTCGTTCTCGATGTAGAGAGCGGTATCAACGTCGCACCAAAAATGGAGTCGGTCGTCTAAAAAAAACTGACCCACAGGGTACAGTAAAAACCCAACGCGTGGAAGCGACAATGGCCGCTTCTGCTATTGATGGAGAGGTTAGGTTTTTTTTCATTGTTTACTATCTGCTGATAAATAAAATGGTTACTCCACAAAGAAACCGATTTTTAATGAAAAGGAGCCAAAAATTGGAATAGAATTAAAGGAGCTCAGGAAACGCTTACGGTGGAGCAGGAGTGAATGGCCTGGCCCATTTCCTTGATCAGGCCGAGGTCCTTTTCAATGGCATTACCAATGACGATGATGTCTGCACCGGCTTTGCAATTCCGATAGGCTTTTTCCGGCTCCCGGATTCCGCCACCCACGATCAGGGGAATACTGATCTGTGAAGCAACGGCATGAATCATGGAATCTTCAATGGCAATGCGGGCACCGCTTCCCGCGTCCATGTAGATCTGTCGCATTCCCAGCATCTCGCCAGCCATCGCCGTGCATACAGCAATTTCGTGTTTGTCGGCCGGAATGGGATTGGCATTGCTGATGTAGGAAACAGTGGTGGGTGCTCCACCATCAACCACCATGTA
>JAFMES010000198.1 GCA_017856605.1 Chitinophagaceae bacterium | reverse complement strand
ATGACTGTGATGGAAACCAAGGGAGATATGCAGCACATTGAATTTGAAATTCCCAGTCGCGGTCTCATCGGATTGCGTACCAATATGCTTACGAATACTGCTGGTGAAGCAGTGATGTCTCATCGCTTTGTTGATTACAAGCCTTGGAAAGGGCCCATCCCTGGTCGCAATAACGGAGTGCTTCTTGCAAAAGAAGGAGGAACCACTACAGGGTATTCACTCGATAAGTTACAGGACAGAGGATTCTTCTTTGTCGATCCAGGAGAAGAAGTTTATAAGAGTATGATCATCGGTGAAAACAATAAGCCCGGAGATCTGATTGTGAATCCCAATGAAGGAAAAAAGCTGACCAACATGCGTGCAAGCGGTTCGGATGCGGCCACCAATATTGCTCCTAAGCGATTGATGACCTTAGAGGAGTGCATGGAATATATCCAACACGATGAGTGCATCGAAGTGACTCCGAATTTCATTCGCATGCGTAAGGTAATCCTCGACGAGAACGAAAGGAACCGCTTGGCCAAACAAATGAAGGCCGAAGCTGTTTAATACGTAATGAGACGCATTCTTTCCATCCTGCTTCTGGTCCTTGCGGTCAGCACCGCACAGGAGGTACAGTCGCAATGCTCCATCTGCACCAAGACTGCCCAGCAATTGGGTCACAAGCCTGCAAAGGGTTTGAACAACGGGATCATCTACTTGATGATTGCCCCTCTTGCCATTATTGGTGTTGTGGGATACCGCTGGTGGAAGGGAGGGGGACTCAAAACTGATTAACCATGAGCAGGAGAATATCATTATTTACGGCCATCATTGCGTTGGTCATTTTTCATTCCTGTACTGTTAACAACGTAACGGAAGATGATGCAATAGGTGAAATTTTTACCCAACATGGCGTTAAGGGTACATTTGGAATGTTTGATAATAGTCGCGGTGAATTTACGCTATACGATCTCGAGCGCTTTCGCTCGAATCAGTCGCCTGGACAAACTTTTCATCTGTTTGAGACCTTAGTGGCCTTGCATACGGGTAAGTTGGCGAATGATAGTTCGCTTATTGTTTCTGATGATTCAGCATCTACTTCGCTTACCCTCAATGAGGCATTCCGACAGAATTCTATTCCACATTTTCGGGGATTGGCAAAACAGATTGGAAACGATACACTCAAACGCTGGATCGATAGTTTAAAATACGGGAATAAGCGATTGGGTCCACAACCCGAACAATCTTGGATGAACGATACGCTCAAGATTTCTGCAGATGAACAGTTGGGATTCATGAAGCGATTTTATTTCAGGCAACATCCATTTAGAGAAAGCGTTCAGGAAAGTGTAAAGAAGATGATGATTGTCGTTAATAACTCCAATTATCAATTGGCCTATCTGCAGGCCACTGTTCCAAAAGGGGCTACTCAGCTAGGATGGGTGATCGGTTGGATTGAAGAAAATCGACACGTATATCCGTTTGTGATGAATTTTGATGCGCCCAATGGTATGGATACCGATGCCGAAGGAAAAAAATTAACTCAAGAGATTCTTACCCATATCGGGTTTTTTAAAGGCATCATGTAACTTAGGGGAATGCAGCGACTCAAAACCTTGGAAGTAAAGATTGGCGATCTGTTGCTGGGTAATGGTCACCCTATCCGGGTACAGACCATGACCACCACGGACACCATGAATACACTGGCAACGGTTGAGCAATCCATTCGTTGCATAGAAGCGGGTGCAGAACTGGTGCGCATCACTGCTCCTTCGAAGAACGAGGCATTGAATCTTGCTGAGATCAAAAAAGAATTGCGCAAGCGAGGATATCCTACTCCGTTGGTGGCCGATATTCATTTCACTCCCAATGCCGCTGAGATTGCAGCACGTATTGTAGAAAAGGTACGCGTGAATCCAGGGAATTACGCCGACAAAAAAAAGTTTGATATCATTGAATATACCGATGCTCAGTACATCGAAGAAATCGATCGCATTCGCGAGCGGTTCACTCCCTTGGTGCGCATTTGTAAAGAGCATGGAACAGCCATGCGCATTGGTACCAATCACGGTTCGCTAAGCGATCGCATTATGAGTCGCTATGGCGACAGCGCCATAGGGATGGTGGAAAGCGCAATGGAATTTTTGCGAATTGCACGTGACGAATCTTTTCATAACATCGTGCTCAGCATGAAATCCAGTAACCCGCAGGTAATGGTGCAAGCCTATCGGTTGTTGGTGCAGACCATGGAAAATGAGTTTGGAATTTGTTATCCCTTGCATTTGGGTGTAACAGAAGCGGGCGATGGCGAAGACGGAAGGATCAAATCTGCGATTGGTATTGGTACTTTATTAGAAGATGGAATAGGGGATACGATTCGTGTTTCGCTTACTGAAGATCCAGAATTTGAAATACCCGTCTGCAGGGATATTGTAAAACGATACAATGATCGTCGCCCTTCTGCATCTTTACCTCCAATCGTAAAGTTGCCTTATTCGCCATTTGAATATTCCAGAAGGAAATCTGTTGTTGTTGAAAATATAGGTGGTAAGCAGGTGCCGGTTGTATTAGCCGATATGAGTACAGCGGGTGCAATAACCCCTGATCATTTGCAAAGCATCGGATATCATTACGATGCTACCACGGATAAGTGGACCATACAGGATGCAGCTGCCGACTACGTTTATACAGGCGAGCAAGCCATATCATTTGCGTTGCCCGGCACCTTGAAGAATATTGTGTATGCTCCTTTCTGGCAAGCATCTGAATCGACTTTCCCTCTTTTTTTATTTTCAGAATTTCTCAAAGCTGAACGGAAAAGCGATCGTATGAATTTTGTGGTGATTGATTGTTATGATGAGTTGGGTTCAGCAGGTGGACCGAATCCTTTTGATCTGGATACGTTGAAAGCCATTGCAACTGATTCAACTGTAGTATTCTGTCTGGGAAGTTATAATCCCAATGCGATGCAGAGTGTACGGAGGATGTTTGTGCAGTTTGCAGAATTAGGAATTACTCAACCCGTTATTCTTTCCTGTTTGAGTGCGCATCATACACCGGACGAGCACTTGATTCATTTTTCAACTGAAACTGGAGCGTTGTTATTGGATGGAATGGGAGATGGAATTGCGCTGGGTTACCGAGGAGAAGTTAAGTTGGAGAATCCGCAAGTAAAAGGTCGCACGTATTTACCTGTAAAAGATATACATCAGTTCACCAACAATACTGCATTCAGCATATTGCAGGCAACCCGTACACGAATTTCCAAAACGGAGTACATCAGTTGTCCCAGTTGCGGCCGGACGTTATTTGATCTCCAGGAGACGACTGCTAAAATTCGTTCAGTAACCAATCATTTGAAAGGAGTCAAGATTGCCATTATGGGATGCATTGTAAATGGTCCCGGTGAAATGGCCGATGCTGATTTTGGTTATGTGGGAAGCGGTCCCGGTAAGATCACCTTGTACCGCGGCAAAGAAGTAGTCAAGAAGTCGGTCGACAGCGAAGTAGCTGTAGAAGAACTCATTCAACTGTTGAAAGACAGCAACGCATGGGTGGAACCTTGAGTATGTTATCCATCGTTATAGTGAAT
Source organism: Chitinophagaceae bacterium (assembly GCA_017856605.1). Lineage (GTDB taxonomy): Bacteria > Bacteroidota > Bacteroidia > Chitinophagales > Chitinophagaceae > Pollutibacter. The sequence continues at coordinate 255 of JAFMES010000198.1, read as the reverse complement.
TATCGTTCGTGGACCCGATTGGGTGCATGCTTGGACAGCATTCGTTCTCAACATTTTTCAGATATACAAGTCATCGTCGTTGATAATGATTCCAATGATGGTGAAGCAGATCGTTTTGTTCAATTGCATCCGGAAGCGGAATTCATACTCCAACATCATAACGGAGGTTTTGCGCAAGCCAATAATGCAGGTGCGCGATGTGCGAAAGGCGATTGGCTGTTGTTCTTGAATCCAGATACTGTTCTGCCGCAAGGA
>JAFMES010000197.1 GCA_017856605.1 Chitinophagaceae bacterium | reverse complement strand
CCATACATTAAAAGTGTATTGCTCTACCAACTGAGCTACGAGTTCAATCCACTCCTTTAAAGGCTTTTCAGCGCTCTAAACGGGAGTGCAAAAATAACGGGTTTTGATATCCGAACAAAATGAAAATGCATCCCTTTTTGTTACTTTTGTCAACTAAACAAGAACTTATGTCGTTCAACAAGATCAACAACATCGTTGGCTGGTTCGTGGCCCTGATTGCCTGCTCGGTTTACATCGTTACAGCAGAAGCAGGTGGCAGTTTGTGGGATTGTGGTGAATTCATAAGTTCCTGTTTCAAATTACAGATTCCCCACCCTCCTGGAGCACCGCTGTTCGTCATCATGGGACGCGTTTTCATCGTCCTCTTTGGCAACGACCCTGCAACAGCTGCAAAAGCGGTCAACGTAATGAGTGCACTGGCCTGTGGTTTCACAATCCTATTCCTGTTTTGGACCATCACGCACTTTGCTCGAAAAATTATTCAAAAAGGAAACGAGTCCCTCAACGATAGCCAATTATTCACCATCATGTCCGCTGGTGTTGTGGGCGCACTGGCCTACACCTTCAGCGACTCATTCTGGTACAGTGCAGTCGAAGGTGAAGTATACGCGCTCTCCTCTTTCTTCACTGCGCTGGTCTTTTGGATGATGCTCAAGTGGGAACACGCGGCTGATGAACCGGGAGCAGATCGTTGGATCATTTTGATCTTCTTCATGATGGGACTCTCCATCGGTGTGCACTTGCTCAACTTGTTGACCATTCCGGCCATTGTTATGATCTATTATTATAAGCGGTATAAAGTCACCGGCTGGGGCACTTTCTGGGCATTCCTCATTGGCTGCATCATCACCGGCGTTGTTCAAAAAGGAGTGATTCAATATACCATCAAAGCAGCGGGACAATTTGATATAGTTTTTGTCAATTCATTCGGACTTCCTTTCTTCTCCGGATTCATCACCTTTTTTGTTCTCCTGGCTGCCGTGATCTACCTGGGCATTCGCTATGCGAACTCAGGGAAAAGCAAGGTGGATGCACATTTTTTGAAATTGGGACTCTGGTCCTTCACATTTATGTTGCTCGGATACTCAACGTACATCACTACCATGGTGCGCTCTGCGGCCAATCCGGCAATCGATATGTACAATGTCGATAATCCGATGTCGCTTGAAGGCTACCTTGGTCGCGAGCAATACGGCGATTTTCCACTCCTCTATGGTCAAGTCTTCACTGCTCGACCCATCGATTACGAAGAAGGTTCCATGCGCTATGCAAAAGGAAAGGATAAATACATCGAAGTAGGTCGCGAACAAAAACCGGTCTATGAAGCATCGGATAAAATGTTTCTACCCCGCGTTTGGGATGCAAGTAACGACCAAGGTCACGCTACCTTCTATCAGCGATGGCTGAACCTGGAAGACGGTGAAGCACCCACCATGGCCGATAACATCAATTGGGCTCTCACCTATCAGATCGGATGGATGTACTTCCGCTACTTTGGATGGAATTTCATCGGAAAACAAAACGATCTCCAAGGCTTTGGCAATAAACGCGATGGCAACAGCATTACCGGTATTGGGGCAGTCGATAACACACTGCTGGGCAATCAGGATAAACTTCCTTCCAGTATTCGCAACAACAAAGCCAACAATAAACTCTATGCATTGCCCTTCATTTTGGGCATCCTTGGAATACTTTATCAATACAAACGCGACAGAAAAGGATCCTTTGTTTCGTTTCTGTTGTTCTTCTTTACCGGTCTGGCCATTGTATTTTATTTGAACCAAGCAGGTAATCAACCCCGTGAACGTGACTATGCATACGTTGGTTCATTTTATGCATTTGCCATCTGGATTGGTCTAGGCGTAATGCAAATCAAAGATTGGCTGTCTCGCTTCACCAGCGCGAGCATCGCTAATGCATCTTCCGCATTGGTATGCCTGCTTGCTGTGCCAGTCTTAATGGCGGCAGAAGAATGGGACGACCACGATCGGAGCAAAAAACAAATGGCGCGCGATCTGGCCAAGAACTATTTAGAAAGTTGTGCACCCAATGCCATTCTGTTTTCATTTGGAGATAACGATACTTATCCATTGTGGTACGCACAGGAAGTAGAAGGTATTCGTCGCGATGTTCGCGTCATCAACTATTCGCTGTTGGGCATCGATTGGTACATCAATCAGATGCGCTATAAAGTCAATGAAAGTGCGCCGATCGATGTGATATGGGGACCAGAAAAAATTGAGGGAGGAAAGCGCGACTACATCCGTTTCTTTGAGCGTGAAGGCATCACCGATCAAAATCGGTATGTAGATCTCTATAGCCTGATGAACGATTTTATCGGAAGCGATGATCAAGCCGCTCAGGTTCAAATGCAAGACGGTACCTGGATGAATTACCTGCCAGTGAAGAAAGTCAGCGTTCCGGTCGACGCGGAAAAGGTCCGCAAAAACGGTACAGTGGAAGCCGGGGACAGCGTGTTGGCTGATATCCGTTTTGAAATCCCAAAAGAACTCTTGCTGAAAAATGATATGGCTGTATTGAACATCATTGCAGCCAATAAATGGGATCGTCCCATTTACTTCACCTCGCCGTTTAATGAATTGGGATTTGGACAATACTTACGCAATGATGGACAGTCGTATCGACTGGTTCCTATAGCGGGACAAAATATGGTGAATTCCCGTGCGGCATATGAAAACATCAAAACCAAGTTCGCTTACGGAAGCGCAAACATTCCCGGAGTGTATTTTGATGAAGAAAATCGTCGACACCTGATCGGTATCCGCCAATCCATTGCAGAAGCAGCAAATCAACTCGCTATTGAAGGTGATTCTACAAAAGCACGAGAGCTGTTGAATCTATCCGATAAAAACCTGCTGGAGTCGAATTTCCCTTATGCCATGGTGAGTCGCCAAAACCAACACAATACCGTCAGCGTTCAATTCTTGGAAGCCTGCTACCGAGCCGGAGAAAAGAAATTGGCTGCCAAAGTAAGCGCTGCAATTACTAAAGATATCAATGAGCAGTTAGCTTATTATGCATTCTTGGGGAACATGTCGGTTGCCGATTTGCAACAGGCTGTTCAGGATCTACTGGCCAATAAAGCTGATAACTTCACCAACGAACAACGACAAATGTTCCTGGAGATCCGACAAGCCATCATCATACAAGAATACATCAGAAGCTTGCAGGCAGCGAATGGGAATTAGTACAACGTTGTAGGTTGTAGGTTATTGGTCGGAAAACATGGATCCCATGAGATCGCGGAATTCTACCTCTTCGAATAAGAGCTTTTTGCTGATTAACGAATAAGCGCTAAGTCCATACAGCACGAACTCCATCAATAACAATTTTTGTTTGCCCGTTGCTTTCGGATAATATTTAAGCACCATGTCCGATAAACCATCCACTGCACTCAGCAATTTTTGTCGCTCGCTGTCTTTCAATTGAAACAATACATTCACTTGGTTACCGGAATCAAACCAGGTGGTAATGCGTTTATAGGGACTCTCTTCCTGCACCTCTTTATTCTTTTTCTTTTTGAATGCTTCCGGATCCGGGAAATATTGAATAAACACAGATCGGATGGCACGCTCCAATAAATTCACACTGACCTGATATGGACCTTCTTGCTCACCCTCATACACCAACTCAATCTTTCCGGTGATTGCAGGAATAATTCCTTGCAAGTCACTCATCCAGATCATAGTGCTTTTTTCTTTATTCATCACCACCCTTCGCTCGGCAGCACTATACGCATTTTCAAGTGCAGCAATGGTGAGTCGCGCTGAAACCCCACTTTTTTGATCCACAAACTCACTGGTCCGAGCTTC
>JAFMES010000196.1 GCA_017856605.1 Chitinophagaceae bacterium | reverse complement strand
TTTTATTCATGATAAAAGGTCCTCAATTCGTTTTTTATTTATTTCACAAAAAAGATTAGAAATGGCTTCAGAACATTTTTCAGTAAACTCTTTTCCTTTCTTTGGATTTGCTAGATACGGATTACCCGACCCTGTGTCTTTGGAAATAAGTGTCCATGGACGCTGTGCCCAAGCCCATCCTTCCTGAAAGCCTGGGGATGTAAATTTCTTTGTTGCGCCATCGCCAGCTGTGGAGAGTGGGAGAAGTATTTCTGGATGCAGATGCATCATAACACTGGTTTCCATTTCGTCTGCATGATCACCTTTATTTTCAAAAATACCGGTCTTCGGATGAGAAGCAAACCAGTTTACTGTGCATACAAAAAGGCTTGGAAATTTTCCGGCAAGTTCCCTAATCATTGCTACAAAATTATTTGCACCATGACCATTCAATATCACCAATTTGGTTACACCGTGACGGATAACTACATCACAAACGTCCATTAGTATACTTAACTGAGTGGTGGGGTTCATGTTGATACAGAAAGGGACATCCAATTGACCGGTATTGACACCATAGGGTAGGGTGGGTAAAACCAGAACTTTTGCACCTCTTTCCCAAGCTTTTTCAGCACTCAACGCGGCAATATGATCCACTTGGTAGTTGTCTGTGCCATAAGGGAGATGATAATTGTGTGCTTCCGTAGCTCCCCATGGAAGAACTGCAATGTCAAAGGCATGCTGTGTGATTTCCTTGAAATTAGTTTCAGCAAGAATAAAGGGGCGAGGTTGAGTATTCATGTTGTGTGTTTTCTTTTTTGAGAGATAGCTTTTAGTGAATTGATACTGACGTTTAACTCAAATCCAATGAGTAACACGAGGGAATTGAAAAAAACTAAAAACATCAGAATCAATATACTGCCGAGCGAACCATAGATTTTATTATAGGATGCGATATTATTGACCCAATACGAAAACAGGTAAGTAAATGCAATAATCAAAACTGTAGCCAGAAGGGTGCCAGGAGATGCAATGCTCCATTTTTTCTGAACGTGAGGTGCATAGCGATAAATTAAGCCTATTGAAAAGTAAATCAATAGAAAAGTAATGCTCATTTGTGCTAAATCAAACAAGGCCGCGGCAGGACCTTTTTTGATATCCACCTGCTCAATCAGCCAGGTAAAGAAAATTGTTTGTGTAAGCATGATGAGTATCGTAGCAATAACAAGAAAAATAATGAGAACGGTAAGTCGAATTGCACTCCAACGGATTTGAATAAAATTTCGATTCTCTACTTCAATGTGCAACATCGACTTTCGAAATGTACGCATGATGGTGAGTGTGGCATTGGATGAAAAGTAAATAGCAAGCAGCAGACCAAATGACAGTGTGCCGGTACCCGCGCTAAAGAAATCATCCAGTACATTTTTAATCATTGCGTAAGTGTGATCGTCTGGTATGATGTTGAACAATAAAATCAATATTTCAGCATACAACGTTTTCGACCCAGGGATGTAGGATAAAAAGGTAAACAAGAAAATGAGAAGAGGGGGTACTGCCATTAAAAAATTGAAGGCAATGGATGCAGCACGTTCATTTAAGCCAATTTGTTGTGTTTGCTTAAAGAAAAAAATCACAACATCATACAAAGGGATGCCTTCAAAACCCGGAAGCTTGAGTTGCTTTGACCAGTGAATGATCATTTTAACCGGTTTGGTCTCGATGATGATTCGCTGAAGTTTAATCATGGTGTATTATTGAATGCCGAGACTATCCAGTGCTTTTCTGTATTTACGGGCATTACCAAAATGCTCTTCTGCCGTAACAGCAAAGTTGTGGGAGCCTGAGAAATCCGGTTTAGCACAAAAATACAAATACTCGGTCTTTTTGCCCTGCAGGACAGCGTCTATTGAGACGGGTGAAGGAGTGCAAATGGGGCCAGGGGGTATTCCTTTTCTTTTGTAGGTATTGTAGGGAGATTCTTTACTGGATTGAATATGACCTAAGGTGACTCTCCGTATGCTAAAATCTTGTAGTGCGAATTTGACTGTAGGATCTGCTCCCAAAGGCATGCCTTTCCTGTATCGATTAAGGTATACGCTTGCCATGAGTGGTTTTTCCTTATTGTCATTGGTTTCCTCTTCGATGATGGAGGCAATGGTAATTGCTTGAATTTTAGTGATCCCTAATTGGCTCAACTTTTCCATTCGGTCCTTGTTCCAAAATCGCTCCGATTCTTTTTTCATTCGTTCTAAAAAACCACGAGCGCTCGTAGTCCAATACACATCATAGGTATTTGGAATGATCAGTGAAATTGAACTGTAGCGATCAACCCCCAATTGCTTAAGAGAATCATCATTCAGAAGTAAATCCTCTAGCTCGGTTTTTGAGCAATCCAGGTGAATGCTCACCCATTCTGATACTTGTTGAGTAGTCCTCATTTTTTTTATGGTCAGTCGCACTGCATCCTGTTTTCCTCCTTTAAGCTTTCGAAAAATAGTATACAATGAACTTCCCTGAGGTATGATATACCTTCCCGGATGGATATGCTCCCAATACCCCCCGACCAATGAAAGTGCGTTGAATAGTTGCCTGGATAACGGTTTAAGATCTGATTGCAAAAGGGATGCTATTGTTTCACGGTCAGCATCTTTGCTTGCAATCAACCAGATCTTTTCTTTTTCACTGAATTGAGTGGCGGATGCTAAGAAAAAAACATATACGCTGGCCGACAAAAAAAAGCTCAAAACAACCGTAATGGTTATTCCTAAAAAGGAAAATGACCGCTTATTCTTACGTTTTGTTTTACGTTTGGCCATGGTTCATAAAAAAACCCTGCTACATGGGGCAGGGTTGAATAGTTTCTTGTATGAATTACTTAGCAGGTGCTGTAGGTGCAGGGTTGGGTGCCAAAGGAGCAGATTGAACAGGGGAAGGGTTTGTGGTAGTAGTTGGAATGTTTTTTATTGAATCCGAACCCTGATCTTTTGCTGTTTGAATGAATAATACCGAAACCAAGCAGAGGATGACCAATACACTCGATAAGATCCACGTACCCTTTTCCAAAACGTCGGTGGTTTGCTTTACGCCCATGAATTGATTGCTGAAACCTGCAATGGTGCCTGATAATCCTCCACCTTTTGGATTTTGGATCAATACAATAGCTCCTAACAAAACCGAGGCAAGTATGACCAAAACGAGAAATAAAGTAATCATATGTTGTTTGCTTTTATCTGTTCAATTTTAGCTGCAAAACTACCGCTATTGGTAGGATTTTGCAAACTTAATTTGCGGTAAACCTCAATTGCTTTATCTCTCAATCCTTGCTTAAGATAAACCTCTGCCATCGATTCAGTTACAATAAGTTCTGCAGATTCATTTTTTAATTCATTGACACCTGAAAGATCAGCAGATTCTGATTCCTCTGTTGGAGTGGGATGTATCCTTTTCATGGTTTTTAACCATGCTGTAAAGCTTTTTACTTTGGTGCCCAAATCATCTTTAGGTTCGTCCTCGATGCGTGTTTTAATACCCTGGGATGCGAAATAGTCAATGGTATGGTAAGGTTCAATTGGAATTTCCTCCTGTACAGGGAGTGCTGTCGGCTGAATTTCCTCAACGGGAACCGGAGGGTCTTCTGAAATTTCATTAAAGTGCGTATCGTATTGGCTCAATCGAAACGCACCTCGTTCACTTTCTTCACTGAGTTGATAATTTAACCATTGGGGCGATTGAAAAAAGAGAGCCGTTTGGGTAAGTCGATCAGGAAAGTCAAGGTGATAGACGGATTTCAGCTTACAGGTATATAAAAACTGAATGACCGATGAATAGGGGTGGTCGTCTGCGATCGCCCGAAGCTCG
>JAFMES010000195.1 GCA_017856605.1 Chitinophagaceae bacterium | reverse complement strand
TTCGCTCGAAGTAAACCAACGTGAAATCTTCTGTATATATACTGGGCATTGAATCATCTTGCGATGAGACATCTGCGGCGGTTTGTTGCGATGGAAAAATTCTTTCCAACATCATCGCTTCCCAAGAGATCCATCAACAATATGGCGGTGTAGTCCCGGAATTAGCCAGTCGCGCTCACCTTCAGAAAATAGTTCAAGTTGTAGATGCTGCATTAAAAAAAGCAGGTATCCAAAAAAGTCAACTTAGCGCCGTTTCCTTTACACAGTCACCTGGATTGATTGGCGCATTGTTGGTTGGAAGTGGTTTTGCCAAATCCCTCGCCCTTTCACTGAACCTGCCATTGATTGAAGTGCATCACATGCAAGCGCATGTACTATCCAATTTGATCGAAGAACCTGCTCCTCGGTTTCCCTTTCTTTGCCTCACGGTTAGCGGGGGTCACACTCAGATCGTAAGATGCACATCCCCCTTATCCATGGAAGTACTGGGTGAGACTGTCGACGATGCAGCTGGAGAAGCCTATGATAAAACCGCAAAAATGCTGGGACTACCTTACCCTGGTGGACCGCTAATTGATGCCTATGCAGAACAAGGAGATCCCAAACGTTTTCACTTTCCTGAACCCCAAATGCCGGGACTCAGTTTCAGCTTCAGTGGAGTAAAAACATCGATGCTCTACTTTCTTCAAAAACACAGGCAAGAAGATCCGGCATTTGTAGATACTCATTTGAACGACATCTGTGCGTCGTTTCAACATACGATGATCTCGATTCTGTTGCAAAAATTAAAAAAGGCGAGTATTGAGACTGGAATTCGCGAAATCTGTATTGCAGGGGGAGTTGCTGCAAATAAGGGATTACGTAAGGAGTTATCAGCAATGGCAAAGCGGTTTCAGTGGACAATTCATATCCCATCTTTAGAATATTGTACCGATAATGCAGCAATGATTGCTATGATCGGCTACCATAAGTTCATCGAAAAACAGTTTAGTCCCCTAACCGTTACTGCCACAGCCAGAGGTGGTTGGTAAATCTTTGCTGATGCCCAATACGTTTTTTCAATTCAAATCGTTCACTATCCACCAAGAGCAATGCGCGATGAAAGTGACTACAGACGCTTCGTTGTTTGGAGCATGGATAGCGCAGCAAGTGAACGATGCAACACGTTTACTCGATGTAGGGGCTGGCACGGGACTTCTATCCCTTATGGTGGCACAAGCATGCAAAGGGGAAATTGATGCTTTGGAAATTGAAGCCAGCTGTTTTAAGCAACTGAGCGAGAACATTTCCGCATCGCAATGGTCAGATCGCATTCACCCACAGCATCAGGATTTCAAGACCTTTGAAACCGAACAGCACTACGATTGCATTTTCTCAAACCCTCCTTTTCATCAGGACCAACTGGCAACAGGTAATAAGGCTACCGACCTTGCACGTCACGAAGCCGGGTTAACTTTAGAGTCCCTGATTTCAAAATGCAGCAGCATATCAACAAGTACCGGAAAACTATTTCTGTTAATTCCTTTTTATAGAACTGCCGAAGTGATTGCAATTGCTCAAAAACAGGGGTGGCATGAATTCACCCGATCATGCGTAAGTCAATCACCAAAGCACGGCTATTTTCGAACGATGATAGGATTTCAGCTACATGAATCGAAAGCCATTCAGGAGTCAGCACTGAGCATCAAAGTTGAAGATGATGCATACAGTCCGGAATTCATGCAATTATTGCGATCGTATTACCTGGCGTTTTAATCGATTCAGCGTCCCCTGCCCCAACCCAACCAGTCATTTGCATTTGCATAAATCATCAACCCAAAGAGAATCACCATTCCAACGATCTGGGCGTACTCCAAAAATTTTTCATTTGGTTTTCTTCCGGTGACCATTTCAATCAAGGTGAATAAAACGTGACCGCCATCCAATGCAGGTATGGGAAGCAAGTTCATGAACGCAAGTACAATTGAGAAGAAAGCCGTAATGTTCCAAAACGCCTGCCAGTCCCACTCGTACTTTGGAAAAATAGATCCCATCGATTTGAATCCACCGAGGCCTTTGTAAGCTCCAGTTGATGGATCAAGAATCTTCTTGAATTGGGCTATGTAAAAGCTCAATTTTTCAATTGCTTTATTCACTCCAGCTGGGAACGACTCAAAGAATCCAAATGTTCTTTTTTCAAAAGCGTAGAGTCCCTCTTTTTCCATCTCATCCATGCTCGGCATAATGGGGAAAAAACCAATTGACGTGTCGGCATTGATGGTAGTAGTAATAGCCATCTGTTTCCCATCGCGAATCAGCTGTAACTGAATGGTATCTCCTGCCCGTTGTTGAATAGCCGGTTTAATCTGATCAAAAAAACGAATTTGAATAGAATCAATCCCCACGATTTGATCTCCGGACTTCAATCCATTTTTATCGGCAGTCTTACCCGCAGGCACCTCGCCTACAATACAGGGTATGCGGGGCATGAGCAGCACGGATCGCTTTCCTTTTTCAACAATATTTTCTATGAAATTTACAGGTATAGGAAGTTCTTGTTGTTGGCCATTGCGTTCAATGATCATTTTTTCTCCGAGCAATAGAGCAGAGTTCATGTCTTCGAAATAGACTACCTCTTCATTGTTTACAGAAAGGATCTTATCGCCTGTTTGTATTCCGATTTCATTGACCACGGTATCCACCACCCAAACTCCATTGGCAAGGCTCTTATTGGGAAGCTTTGTCTCTCCCCACGTATAGAGCGTCATCGCATAAATAAAAAAGGCAAGTAGAATATTGACAGTAACCCCTCCAATCATGATGATGAGGCGCTGCCAGGCTGGTTTACTTCTAAATTCCCACGATTGAGGAGGTTGTTTCAGTTGTTCTTTATCCATGCTCTCATCGATCATGCCCGATATCTTCACATAGCCGCCGAGTGGCAGCCATCCGATGCCATAGATGGTATCACCAATTTTTTTCTTTACCAGTGAAAACCAGGGATCAAAAAAGAGATAGAATTTTTCCACCCTGCAACCAAAGATCTTTGCGGGAATGAAATGGCCAAATTCATGGAGAATCACCAAAATCGAGAGCGATAAGATCAGCTGACCCGCTTGGAGTCCTACAGCATTCCAGTTTATGTCCAACAACACGTTTGCTATCATGTTAATAATTAAATATTAATTAAAGATGCCGCAAAATTTCGAGCTTCCCCGTCGCTTTCAAAATATTCTTCTAGCGTGGGATGTTCAATGAATGGCATATTGTCCATTGTGCGTTCAATTACCTCAGTCATATCCAAAAATCCAAGTCGGTTTTTGATGAATCCATAAACAGCGAGTTCATTTGCTGCATTTAGGATACAGGGCATATTCCCTCCTTGATTCAATGCCCTAATGGCCAACGCGAGGTTTCTAAATGTTTTAATATCGGGAGGATCAAAGGTGAGGGATGCGGATTTACCAAAATTGAACCGAGGGAAATCATTTTCAATGCGATGAGGATATGCCATGGCATATTGAATGGGAAGTTTCATGTCTGGGAGCCCCATTTGCGCCTTTATGCTATTATCCCGAAATTGGACCATGCTGTGAATGATGCTCTGAGGATGGATGACGACTTCAATCTGTGATGGCTTAAGGTCAAATAACCATTTTGCTTCGATCATTTCCAATCCTTTATTCATCAGCGAAGCAGAATCAATTGAGATTTTTGCACCCATGCTCCAGTTCGGATGTTGAATGGCGTGCTCGCGTTTTACGTTGACCAGGTAATTCGGTTTACGACCAACAAACGGTCCCCCTGATGCAGTAAGGATAATTTTTTCAATGGGATTGTTTCGCTCTCCTACCATGCATTG
>JAFMES010000194.1 GCA_017856605.1 Chitinophagaceae bacterium | reverse complement strand
GCCAGTGCGGGCAATTGCCGGTTGCGATTGGTCGGATCCACCACATCTCCATCGATGATCGTCATCCTACCCACTCCACTTCGGGCAATGAATTCAGCCGCAAATGAACCCACGCCTCCCAGTCCCACTACCATCACATGATGCTGGGTCAGTTTTCTTACATTCTCCTCTCCGATGAGCAGGCTTGTTCGCGATAACCAGGATAAATCATTCATGGAAAGTAGGTAAAGTCCCTTTAATTGACTTAAAGCCACCAAAATTAGGGATGAGAAAATAAAAAGCGTAAATTATGATACCCTTCAATACAACACCATGCAAAGAAGACAATTTTTTCAAACTGGGTCACTGGCAACTGCAGCTGTTGCTCTTCCCGAATGGACAACCGCTGCTGGAAAACTGAACCCAGCGACTTCAGCCTCCCGAATCAAATTGAGCGTATCGAGTTATTCCTACTGGCATTTTCGGGGAGATAAATTTCCTATTGAAAAAGTAATCGATGAAGCTGCGGTATTGGGATTGGATGGCATTGATGTACTCCACCGACAAATGGAGAGTGAAGAAAATGCGTATCTCCAAAAATTAAAAAAACATGCATTCCTCAATGGAATTGCCATGACTTGTTTATCGATTCATCAGGGATTTGTAACTCCTGATAAAGCTGAATTGAAAAAACATGTGGATCATACCATACACTGCATTGAATTGGCCTATAAGATGGGAATTCCTTGCTTGCGATTGAATACGGGAAGATGGAACACCATCAAGTCGTTTGACGAACTCATGAAAAATAGAGGTATCGAACCCATTCTTCCGGGCTATACCGAGGAAGATGGCTACAAATGGTGCGTAGATGGCATTCAGCAATGCCTTTCCAAAGCAGAAGAATGCGGAATACTTTTAGCATTGGAAAATCACTGGGGATTGGGATCAACGCCAGAAGGAATGCTGAAGCTGCATGAGCGGGTGAACTCCCCTTGGCTGGGACTCCTAATGGATACGGGAAATTTTTTAGAAGATCCCTACGATAAATTGAAAATGATTGCTTCTAAAACCAGTTTCGTACAAGCCAAAACGTATTATGGAGGCGGTGAATGGTACACACTGGAACTCGACTACCCGCGGATCATTAACATATTAAGGGACGTGAACTACCAGGGTTACATCTCCATCGAGTTCGAGGGGAAAGAGGACCCTTACAGCGGAGTAAGAAAAAGTGTGGACCTTTTGCGCAAAGCATTGAACCAATAATCATCTAATACTAAAACGACTACCATGAGCCATATGCATTCCAGAAGAAACTTTTTAGCCCAATCGGCTGTATTGACAGGGGGATTATTGCTTCCCAAATTCAATTGGGCAATGGGACCTGGACCTAATTCAAAATTTGCAGGAGTCCAAATTGGAGCCATTACCTATTCATTTAGGAGCTTGCCGGGCAACATCGATCAGCTAATTGAATACTGTACTGCCTGTGGAATCAACGCCATTGAACTCATGGGCGATCCGGCTGAAGCATATGCAGGAAGTCCCGTTGCCAATGTTGGACCAATGCGAATGGGACCTCCCCCCGGTGGCGGACAACCAGGCGGTCAACGACCACAGCCCAGCGAAGAACAACGCAAAGCAATGGAAGATCGAATGAAAGCAGGTAGGGAATGGAGAGAGACTGTCGCCATGGATAAGTTTATTGAACTCAGAAAAAAATTAAAAGCTGCCGGCATCACGGTATACGCATTTAAACCCAATGCGCTCAATCCAACGAGTTCAGACGGGGAAATCGAATATGCAATGAAAGCAGCAAAAGCGTTAGGTGCAACTTCTGTTACAGTTGAGCTTCCTCAAAAAGGCGATCATTCCAAACGGTTAGGCGATTTTGCTTCCAAGCATAAGGTATATGTAGGGTATCATGCTCACTTGCAAGCGACAGATACCGCATGGGATGAAGCACTCGCTCAATCACCATACAACTCGCTGAATTTGGACTGTGGACACTACATCGCAGCAGGAGGCAAGAATACCAAAGAAAGTCTTCTGGCATTAATTGAATCCAAGCACGATCGGATCACTTCCTTGCACCTCAAGGATCGAAAGAACAAAGAGAACGGAGGTGCCAATATGCCATGGGGTCAAGGAGATACTCCAATCAAAGAAATTTTATCACTACTCAAAGAAAAGAAATACAAGATCCCCGTATCGATTGAATTGGAATACAACGTCCCTGCAGATTCCGATGCAGTGAAGGAAGTAAAAAAATGCGTTGATTACGCCAAGAATATCTTGATCGGCTAGATCAATTCTTCATGGGCTTCACCCGGAAGACGGTTCCTGGATTTTCAATGCCTACGTAGATGTATCCATCGCGACCCATTTCTACGTTGCGGGTACGTCCAATGTTCAACAGGATTTTTTCCTGAGAAAGCACATTGCCATCCTTGACAACAATGCGGTCTACGTAATTAAAACGTAAAGATCCTACCAACAAATTGCCCTTCCACGCAGGATATTTATCGCCTGTTACATATGCCAATCCACTGGGTGCAATGGATGGAATCCAATACGTGGCAGGCTGTGCCATTCCCTCTTTCTTGCTGATATTGGAAATGGGCTTGCCATCGTAATTGATCCCATAGGTAATCACGGGCCAACCATAGTTCACGCCAGGCTTGATGTTATTGAGTTCATCGCCTCCACGAGGACCGTGCTCGTGTTCCCACAGCGTGCCGGTCACCGGATCCAAAACCATACCTTGAGGATTACGAATTCCATAGGCCCAAATTGTTTTGATGGCTTTTTCATTTCCTACAAAGGGATTGTCCTTCGGAACACTTCCATCGTCGTTGATGCGATGTACCTTACCAGCAGCAGCTTCCAAGTTCTGAGGAAATACTTTTTCAGTACCCCTGTCGCCCATCGACACAAACAATTGTCCCTTTTTATCAAATACCAATCGCGAGCCATAATGGTGACGTGTAGTAGCATACGGCAATCCTTCAAATACTTCCTGCTGCTCGACAAAAGCTCCATCTTTTAACTTTCCGCGAACCACTGCAGTGGTTCCATGTTTTTTTCCATCGATCACTTTCGGTTTTGAATACGAGAGATACACCCATCCATTTTCAGCATATTTAGGATGCAGTACCACATCCAATAGTCCACCCTGACCTTCTGCAAGAACTTCTGGTGTGCCTTTGATGGCGGTCTTATTGCGCTTGCCATCCACATGATACAAAGTCCCACTGCGATCGGTAATCAAAAAGGTGTTGTCAGGAAGTTGTTCAAAGCCCCAGGGACTATTCAGCTCAGTTGCAATCGTATCGAGTGTTACCGTCATCAGGGAAGTTTTGAAAACAGCTGGCATACCAGTCTGCTTCTTCTCTTTTGCAAAATCGTATTGCTGAACGGTTTTCAGACTGGTAACAATGAGATCTGCCAACGCATTGACATCGCGCTCGGCAATGATATCTCCCCAAGAAGGCATTCCAAAATCTACATATCCTTGCGTAATGCTTTTAATCAGGTCCTCTTTTTTATTGCCGTACTTCCATTTGCGATCGACGAATGCTTCTACTTTTTCACCGTGACAGGAAGAGCATTTTTCGGTATAGATCTTACGAGGATCATCCAAAGAAGATGAATGTGATTCAACAGCAGTAAACTGTGAAAAGGCCAGGATCATGATTGCTCCGCCGCACAGTAACGAAAGTTTTTGCAAACGATTCATAGTCGAAAGTTTAAGTAAAGCAAATTACTGAATTTTAAAAGTCATCCGTTGCCATTCAACAATAAAAAGGCCCCGCTCTTCGAGCGGGGCCGGAACTGCCTATGAGAAAAAACTGCGTTTAT
>JAFMES010000026.1 GCA_017856605.1 Chitinophagaceae bacterium | reverse complement strand
AGTATTTTTTGGACAGGAAATGCAACTGCAGCACAGCCTAACTGGCAACTTATCGAAGGCAACTTGAGTCTTCCTTCTGTTCGGGCTTGTGAAATCATTGCGAAAACAACTGGAGTTGAATATTATGTTGGGACAACAATCGGCCTCTTCAGCACCGATCGAATCAATGGTGCTTCTACTACCTGGCTGAGGGAACTCGGATCCAATACTGATCCTGCACCAAGTTCGAAAATGATGGATGCATCGGTTGTCAACTCGTTGGCCAGTCGATGGTCCGATAACACCCTGGTCATCGGAACACACGGAAACGGTATGTTTGCAACACCTCCCCTTGGAAATCCTGTAACCGTAACCACTGCTATTTTCACGCCCATTCGAAATAATCCTGGTTTCATTTTTAAGGTATACCCAACCACCACGTCTGATCGTGTACAATACAAAGTGGGCGATATGTATTCTATTCGAAAATTCACTGTGCAAGCAACCAGCAGTTCCGGACAGATAGTTGTTCGTAAATCAACTCCTTATCAAGATGGGACAGTCGACTTAAGCAATCAACCTGCAGGTATGTACATTGTCACCATCACCAGTTCCGATGGCAAATACCAGCATACCAGCAAAGTCTTTAAAAAATAAAAACTACTTCCTTAAAATTTCGAGCGGATGAACGCAGCTAAACCATCCATAGGAATGCGTTCTTGTTTCATTGTATCGCGGTAACGAATGGTGACCGTACGATCCTCTTTAGTTTGATGATCTACTGTCACACAAAAAGGTGTTCCTAAAGCATCCATTCGTCTGTACCGTTTCCCAATGGTGTCTTTTTCCTCATAGAAACAATAGAATTCATTACGACACGAAGCCATGATCTCTCTTGCAATTTCAGGAAGTCCCTCTTTTTTCAATAAGGGCAAGACCGCAAGTTTTATTGGAGCGATTGCAGGAGGAATTTTAAGAACAACACGACTATCTTCACTTCCATCCTCTTTTGCCCACTTCTCTTCCTGATAGGCATGACAGAGCACCAATAAAAACATCCTGTCCAAACCGATGGAAGTCTCAATGACATAAGGGACGTACGACTGATTGATCTCCGGATCAAAGTATTGGAGCTTCTTGCCACTAAAGTGCTGGTGGTTTTTGAGATCGAAGTCGGTTCGACTATGAATTCCTTCCACCTCTTTCCAACCAATGGGGAATGCATATTCAATATCTACCGCCGCATCTGCATAGTGAGCAAGCTTTACATGATCGTGGAACCGATAGCGATCAGCCGGAATACCCAATGCAGTATGCCACTTCATTCGCTCTTCTTTCCAATAAGCATACCACTCCTTTTGAGAACCCGGTCGAATAAAGTACTGCATTTCCATTTGCTCGAACTCGCGCATACGGAATATGAATTGGCGAGCAACGATCTCATTTCGAAATGCCTTACCCACTTGAGCAATTCCAAATGGAATTTTCATTCGAGCGGTTTTTTGGACATTCAGAAAATTCACAAAAATTCCCTGCGCGGTTTCGGGACGTAAGTATATTTCATTGGCATCTTCTGCAACAGATCCCAACTGTGTAGAGAACATCAAATTGAATTGACGCACTTCTGTCCAATTGCAGGTACCACTTACAGCGCATTTAATTCCGTATTGGTCGATTAGATTCTTCAAACCAACAAAATCATTAGCAGCCAGGAATTCATCCATTTGACGCAGCAAATCTTCCGCTTCACGGTGCTTGTCTAACTTAGAAAGCTCTTCGGCCGCCCCTTCAATTAAATGATCTACCCGATAACGTTTTTTTGAGTCTTTGTTATCGATCATGGGATCACTGAAATTGTCAACGTGACCCGACGCCTTCCAAGTCGTCGGATGCATGAAGATGGCAGCATCAATTCCCACAATGTTATCGTGCATGCGGGTCATGGCATTCCACCAGGATTCCCGAATATTTTTTTTCAGCTCACTTCCCCAGGGACCGTAATCGTACACTGCGCTAAGTCCATCGTAGATTTCACTGGAAGGAAAAACAAATCCATACTCTTTAGCATGAGAAATAATGGCTTGGAAACGGCCTTGATCATTGACTGTCATACGCCGCAAAGATAATGAAATGAAGAGCGAGCGACAAGCAACTAAAAACGACTAGTTCTTCAATTTCGGATTCCCCGCGTGACGATCTGCGTCCCGATTGGTCTTTTTTTGTATCGTACGCTCAAATGCTTCAGTGAGGTCCACTCCCGTTTGATTGGCCAAACACATCAACACCCATAACACATCTGCCATCTCATCCGCCAACTGGTCGGGTGATTCGCCTTCTTTGAATGACTGATCGCCATATGTCCTTGCCATGATCCGTGCCAGTTCACCCACTTCTTCAGTCAAAATTGCCATATTGGTGAGTTCGCTGAAATACCGAACTCCAATAGTTTTGATCCATTGATCCACTTGATCCTGAGCATGCTTGATCGTCATCATTCTTTGTTTTTTGTATCTATGATTATTGTAACCGGACCGTCATTGATCAGCTCCACCTGCATATCGGCTCCAAATCTTCCTGTCTCGATAGGTCCTCCCGTATCTTCCTTGAGTTGCTTTACCATTGCTTCATACATCGGTATTGCATAATCAGGTTTGGATGCACGAATATATGAAGGCCGGTTGCCCTTTTTTGTTGAGGCATGCAAAGTAAACTGACTGATCAACAGTACTCCTCCACCGATATCCTTTACTGATCGATTCATCACTCCATCCGCATCATTAAAAATGCGCAAGTGGGTGATTTTTTGCGACAACCATGCAACGTCTTCATGCCCATCGCCATCCTCAATACCCAGTAAAATCAACAATCCGACTTCAATTTGTCCCAACAATTCACCTTGCGAACGAACAGCAGCAGATTTGACCCGTTGAATAACGGCACGCATACATCCTTGTTTGAGCCCTAAATGTATAAAATGGGTCTTACATTTGTTGAAAAGAATCCATTGGCAGGAATCCGGCAACTGGCATCGCAGACCCTTTGGTACGGCCTCAGTAACATATTCGGAAGGTTCATCAACTACCTGCTCACTCCTATCCTGACCTACATCTATGCGGCCTCAGATTATGGAGATATTTCCATTCTTTTCGCAATTGCAGCCTTCTTGAATATTTTCTATACCTATGGTATGGAGACCTCTTACTTCCGGTTCAATAAAGATGGAAATGAACGAAATGTTTTGAATAGCAGCATGAGCATTCTGCTCATTACTACCCTTTTGTACAGCACCCTGCTCATCCTTCCCGTTCAATCAATCGCAGCTGCATTGAAGATGGAAAACCATCCCGAATGGCTTATCATGGTTATCGCCATCGTAGCAATCGATACCCTCACTGTGATCCCCTTTGCAAAACTGAGAAATGAAAATCGTCCACGAAAATTTGCATTGATCAAGATCATCAACATATTGACAAATATGTTTTTTGTCGTTTTCTTCCTTTACTGGTGCAAAGGAGCATACGAAGCCGGTAACAAAGGATTTCTTTCTTCCCTTTACTTACCTCAATTGGGCATTGGATATGTTTTTATTGCAAACCTCATTGCATCTGGTCTCACACTGATCTTACTTTCTAAAGAATGGGGTGGATTTCAGTTTCAAATTCAAGGCGAATTGATTCGTTCGATGTTAGTTTACTCAACTCCCTTAATTATCGTAGGATTTGGAGGAATCATCAACGAGACCATTGATCGATTCATGATACTGTGGCGATACGATGGTACCGAAGTGGCTGCAAGAACAGCAAACGGCATATACAGTGCGAATTACAAGCTCTCTGTGATGATCGTTTTGTTCATCCAAACTTTTCGGATGGGAGCAGAACCTTTTTTCTTTAAGCAATCGAGCTCCGCCGACGCACCTGCCACCTACGCCCGCGTGATGCGCTTATTCATTGTCGTTTGCTGCGCCTGCTTTTTGCTGGTGGTTCTTTTCCTTGATGCATGGAAGTATTTTATGGGTATTGGCATGCATCCAGAATATGCCGAGGGACTACTCATCGTTCCGGTGCTTATGCTGGCTAAAATATTCTTAGGTATTTATTACAACCTCTCTATCTGGTATAAACTTACCAATCGAACATCCACAGGTGCGCTGATCACACTCATTGGAGCTGCTATCACCATCGCCCTCAATTATGTGCTCATACCGATTTACGGTTATTGGGGTTGTGCAATGGCCACTTTAGGTTGTTATGGGAGTATGATGGTGATTAGCTATGCAATGGGACAACGCCACTATCCTGTTCCCTATAATTTAAGTAACGCCTTCCTGCATATTGGTCTTGCAGTCGGACTATTTTCCATACAATTCGTTCTCAGGCAATCAGGTATTGAAACCATTTGGTTGCATGTCACTGGAGCCCTCTTGCTCTTATGCTACCTGGTTTTGGTCTTAACCATTGAAAAAAAGGAACTGAAGCATGTTCCCCTGCTCAACAAAATTTACCGCTAACGTCACCCTTTTACAAAAGGATTGTGAAGTTTTTCGTGACCGATGGTAGTAGGGATGCCGTGTCCAGAATATACCCTTGTTGAATTGGGTAAAGCATAGAGGGTTTGAGAGATTGTCCTGAGCAGTTGATTGGGGTCTCCACCTGGAAGGTCAGTGCGACCAACACTTTCTCTAAACAATACATCGCCCGCAATCAACAATTCTTCTTCGGACTGATAGAAACTAATGCTTCCCGGTGAGTGTCCGGGTGTCTCAATGATTTGCAGAACAGGTCCCCCCCACTCTAATACGGATCCAGGCTGGATGAAATGCAATTTCCCAGAATAATTATCAAATGGAAGATTCCACATCAACCCAATGCTGGGAGAAAGCTCCAACACGCGTTCCTCCAAATGATGAAGATGCAGCTCTAACCCATAGGTTTCATGAATAAACTTGTTCCCAAAAACGTGGTCCAAATGACAATGCGTGTTTAATAGTAAACGCGGCTTTAGCCTGTTTTTTTCAATAAAACTTGCCAATTGGTCCTTTTCGGCATCAAAATAGCATCCAGGGTCAATAATGATGGCGTTTTTTGCATCATCGTAGAGCACATAGGTGTTCTCCTGAAGAGGGTTGAATTGAAAAATTTTAACGTTTACCATAACCGTCATTTCTAGGCCAAAAGCTTTAATTTTAGCCGGGATAAAGGTACCTAATCATTTGAATCGCATTCTGATATATCGCAGCATAATTGTGACTTTGACCACGTTGCTTTCCTACGCAGCTGTCCAAGGTCAAGTCAGCACCGTAGAATTTGGCAAAAACAGGTTGCAGTACAAAAAGGTCAAGTGGAAATACTACCAAACCCGAAACTTCAATACCTATTATCATGAAGGGGGACTATCCTTGAGTAAATTCATCGCACAGGTAGCTGAAGAAGAACTGGGTAACATTGAAGAGTTTATAGAATACGGACTCCAACGAAGAGCCAACATCGTTATTTATAACAGCTTTACAGATTACAAACAATCCAACATTGGCTTGGGAATTGATTGGCAAAATACAGGAGGCGTTACCAAGCTGGTCAATAATAAGATTGTTTTGTTCTACAACGGCAACCTCAATGAGCTGAGAGTAAAACTCAGACAAGGCATCGCCCAGGTATTGGTTGAGAATATGCTCTTTGGTGATGATTTGGGTGAATTTGCGAGCAACCAGGCGTTATTGGACATGCCTAAATGGCTCACCGATGGTTACGTTTCCTACGTAGGAGAAAATTGGAGTCCCGAGTTAGACGACCAACTCAAATCAGCTTTGCTCTCAGGAAAATACAGAACGTTCTATCAGTTTGCTTTTGCAGAACCCTTACTGGCTGGTCACGCTTTCTGGAAATTCATTGGCGATAATTACAAGAAGGATAATATTACTTATTTCCTTTACCTCTCCCGCATTTACAAAAGTCTCAATGCAGCGAGTTTGAAGATCACCAAAAAACGCTTCAAAGATCTTCTAGAGGAATTCATGCAAGAAGAATCCGATAAGTACCTGGCGGATACTCGGGGAAGAAAAAATCTTCCAAAGGGAAATGTAGTAGCGATTGAAGAGAAAAAGAACGGCGAAGATTTCTATCGTTTTCAAGCCAACCCAATTGCCAGGAACAACTCCTATGCCATGGTACATTTTAAACGGGGCATTTATCGAGTTGTTTTAGAAGATCTTTCCGATAAACGAAAAATTCTTTTAAAGGCAGGGGTCTTGAATCGTCAGGATGAAATCAATCCCAACTACCCCCTCATGGCCTGGGACCCCAAAGGATCCCGGTTGTTGGTGATTTATACCGAAGAAGGAAAAATCAAGATGTTCATTTATGATGCAGTAGCTCGCATCAAAACAGAAAAAAGAGTGTTGGACCAATTCCAATTGATTCAAGACGCAAAATTCATGCTGGATTTTCAAACCATCATTTTCAGCGCCGTGAAAAATGGGCAATCCGATTTGTTTGTATACAGTCTCAAAAACGATAAGTTGGATCAAATCACCAATGATGTTTATGATGACGTAGATCCATCCTTTGCCGCATTTCCCAATAAAACAGGAATTCTTTTTGCTTCCAATCGCCCTACTGGCAATGCTCCAAGGGCAGATACCGCTATCCCCTCACGCTATAATTTCAACGTGTTCATGGTGGATAATTGGACCAACAGCGACTTTAGGCAAATAACACAACTTACGAATCAGCCCTATGGCCAGGCTCGTTTCCCGTTGCAATACAATGTCAACCACTTTACTTTTGTGAGCGATGCAAATGGTATTGGAAATCGATACGCAGGATTTTTTACTACGCAGCGAGCCGGATTGGATACCATCTACCGCATTGGTGATGATGTGCTTCGGAATCCCGATAAAAAGGAACTCGATTCTACGCTGAAAGCGTGGGAGAAATCGGCACCTGATTCTGTAGGATATATTTCGATCACATCCGACAGCACGTATGTGTTTCCCATTACCAACTACCAAAGTAGTCTTCAGGAAAGCAGGGGTTCTGGCGATAATAACCAGGTCAGCGAAACCCGCCAAGAAGGAGATCTGAAATTCTTATACAAACTCAAGATCAATGAAGCCGCTTTGCTCAAACGCAATGTGAATGCAACTCCAACCGATTACATCAAACAATTGATGGCGGAAGAACGGAAAAGAAAGACGCAAGCAATCTATTACGAAGAAGAAAAGCAACCTGCTGAAGGTGAAAAAAAGAATGTATTATTTCAAACCGAGTTTGATCACGAAGCAAAAGACAGTTCACTCCCGGTAGCTGAAGAAATTCTTGCCCCGACCAGAGAAGACTATCTCAAACGATCACGACTGTTTGATTACAAACTCAAATTTGGCTCTGATTATGTAGTCTCCGGTTTCAATAACTCGGTACTCGTGAATCGCTACCAGCCTTTTGCAGGCGGAGCCGGTCCCATTTACCTAGCCAACTCAGGAAACTTGAATGGTATCCTGAGGATGGGTATCTCAGATCTGATGGAAGATAAAAAATTCATCGGTGGATTTCGGCTGGCAACCAACTTGAGGGACAACGACTACCTTGCCTCTTATCAAAATTTGAAAAGAAGGTTTGATTGGGGACTGACCTACTTTAGAAGCAATCAGGAATATTATCCTATCTATGATTACAGGGACATAAAATCCCAATTGAGGAATAAAATGATGTCCAATCTCTATCAATTCAATGTAAGTTATCCATTCAATGAAGTAAAAAGCATTCGTGCTTCATTGGGATATCGAAGCGATCGAGTAGTGCTTTTTTCAGATGCCAATTTCCCTCCCTCTTTGAACATGTCAGATACTGTGCTAAAATATGCGCTTGTCCGGTTAGAATATGTACACGACAACACCATCAATCCCACGTTGAATATCTACAATGGTCTTCGTTATAAAATATATTCAGATATCAATGCGCGACTTGTAAACGCAGAGAGTACGGGCAAATTCATGTTCAATGTTGGTGCGGATATCCGGTACTACTATCCTATTTATCGAAACTTTATCTGGGCAGGTAGGGCTGCAACTGATTTTTCATGGGGCACGCAAAAACTCATTTACTACCTTGGAGGTGTTGAAGGATGGTTAGCTCCAAAATTCAATGACGCAATTCAACCTGCTCCCGACCAAGACTACGCTTACCAGACATTGGCATTGAACCTAAGAGGGCACAAACAAAATATTGCTAACGGAAATAATAACATCGTACTCAATTCTGAATTCAGGCTGCCAGTCTTCTCAACATTTGTAAATCGACCTGTCAATAATGCCTTCCTCAGAAACCTACAACTTGTCCAATTCATTGATTTAGGTACTGCTTGGAATGGTAAATTCGACAAAGCTCAACGCCCATCAGAAGTATATGGTACACCTCCCGTGCAGGTAATTGTCCGCACCGGTGGAATTGGTCCTTTTGTGGGTGGCTATGGTTTCGGAGCAAGAAGTACGCTATTGGGCTATTTTCTACGGGTTGATGCAGGTTGGCCCATGGGTGGATTTTTCAGCGGAAAACCAGTATGGTATTTTGCATTGGGACTGGACTTCTAATCTCCTTACACGCCCTCATCACTCTTTTTATTTAGAAGACTTTCCATAAGTAGTTTCCTTCAAAAACAACCTGTATCCGCTTCTGCTATTTCTGTTTTTCAGCGATACGATATATAAATTATCGTACTCATTATCGGGAATCTCTTTTTTTGAAGGCGTTAACTCCAACTCGGAAATCATCTTAAGTACCGTGTTGCTGTGTCCAATTACCAATGCTGTTTCGCTCCCTGCTAATAAGGTATATAAAAATCGAGGCATGGTATCATGCGAGTAAAATTGAATGGGTATCCCTAATTCTTCTGCCAGAGGCTGTGCGGTAGAAGCAGTACGCACTGTTTTAGTGGAATAAATTCGCTGAATCCCTTTCCTTTTTAACGTATTAGCCAAGTCTTCAGCACGAGCAACCCCCTCCGGAGTCAATGGTGGATCATTTTTGATCTCTAATGACTTTTCGGCATGTCGAACAAAATAGATTTTAGTGGGACTGCAAGAAGCACCAATAAACATAATGAACAAAAGAATAATGTAATTCTTCATTTTTATGCTGATGAATTGACTTCAATTTACGCTTTTTAAGACGGAAAAAAATGATGTAAAAGATGAAAATCATTTGCATAAATACCTACTGGTATCGAACCCGGATAGCGAGATTGGATGCATGAACGGAAACCACCTTGAGCTCTATCCGTTTATCAGAATTACAGTCGGTTTTATTCTTGGAATACAGTTGGGCGGAACCCTTCCCCTTCCTGTCGCAATTTCAGTAGGATGCGTGGCGATTCTAGCAACGTGCCTGGTAGTATTGGAAATGAGCGTGACTGCAAAAACAATACATGCACAGTTGTGGCGCTCACTGATGGTGCAACTTTTGGTAGTTGTTATCGGCTGGACCCATTCCTCCACTCACCAAACAAATACATTTGAAACGAATTCAGGTGCACATTGTTTGATCGTAACCGAATCTGGAAAGCAATCAGGAACTTCTATTCGATTTCTTGCACACCACTTTGTTAGAAGCAACCATTCATACCGTAAGAAAGGTCAGGTCGTTGTTTACGTTCGATTAAACAATATCAAAATAAATAAGGGGGATTTGCTGATCACCCTAAATCAACCCAAACGCATTGAATCACATCCTAATCCAGGATCATTCAACTTTCAAGCATTTGCAAAAAGATCAGGGATGACAGATCAGTTTCGAATAAGCGAAAAAGAATTCGTTCATTTACCATGCTCCCCGTCGCGAATGGATCAACTACTTGCAGCTGCACATCGCTGGGTTAGGACCGTGATCAAAAAATACATAAGCGATCCTCACAATCAACCTCTGGCAGAAGCTATGCTAATCGGTTACCGCGAAGATTTGAGTCGCGAGCAGCTTAATGCGTACACTCAAACAGGAATCGTACACATCATCGCCATCTCTGGAATGCACTTAGCACTAATTTTTATGATACTCGAACGAGTGGTTCGAATCTTTTCAAGAAGAAAAGCTTCATTCTTATTGTCGCTTGTACTCATAATTCCTTTGCTTTGGCTGTTTGCATTATTAACGGGATCATCCTCCTCTGTCCTGCGCAGCGTTGTCATGTTCACGGTGATCAGCATTGGGAATGCGTTTAATCGAAAAAGCCTATCAATCAATGTATTATTTGGATCGGCATTTTTACTGCTCCTCTATCACCCATTCATATGGAATGATCTTGGGTTTCAATTGAGCTATGCAGCTGTACTATCTATTCTGATTTTTCAAAAGCTTTTGGAAAATACGTTGGTCGTTGACCATCCGTTAGGAAAAATGATCTGGTCGCTTACAGCAGTCACCCTAAGTGCACAGGTCCTTACCACTCCAATCATTCTGTATCAATTCAATCGTTTTCCCACATTATTTCTTTTTGCAAACCTGATTGCAGTACCCGCTTCAAGCTTCATTTT
This sequence comes from Chitinophagaceae bacterium, assembly GCA_017856605.1. Taxonomy (GTDB): domain Bacteria; phylum Bacteroidota; class Bacteroidia; order Chitinophagales; family Chitinophagaceae; genus Pollutibacter. The sequence continues at coordinate 5,685 of JAFMES010000026.1, read as the reverse complement.
AGTTCTGGAAATCATCCTGTGTGCAGTCAGTTGGATCACACCAATTGCTTCGCTTACGGGAAAACTCGTGAGTCATATAATCACCTTATTCAACAGTTATGTTGAAACACTTTCAACCATTTCGTTTGTATCCATTCAAACGGTACCTGCTTCTATCGCGACGATTTCTGTTATGTACTTATTGATTGCAGTCCTGTTGTATGCCTTCAAAAAACCTTCATTCCATAGGGTGAAAATTGTATTATTCGTGGGACTATTATTGGGTGGATTGCGCGTATACGATCATGTTCGTATGATGAACAAGAGAGACCTTTTTCTGTTGCATTGCAAAGAAGGTACCGCTTTTGTGCATCGACATGGCAATCAGGCTACGCTAACGATCAGCAGTCGCACGGAAGCAATCCAATGGGGATCATCCTACATCCAGTCGGCAGGTCCGGGTTTGGGTATTGACCACTGGAAGTTCCAACTGCTTCCGCCCGGTACATTATGCATTCGTTTTGAATCCATTTCACTTAACCAACCTGACCTGGCAATGATCTCCAACTGGCCAGCTACACTCCAACCCTCCTCTGGTCTTTTTGACTCGAGCAGAGAGAGAATAATTGTGCTGGATGGGACCATCCCAATGTGGAAAATTAGCCAATGGAAAAGCGCTCTGCAACCGCTAGATTTGCGTCTTCATTCAACTGCGCAGAAGGGCCCGCTGATGATGGATTGCCTGCCTTTCCACAAGACCCCTTCAAAAAATTGATCCATGCAAAAAAAAATTCATTCTGCACTTGTTTCGGTTTTTAATAAAGAGGGACTGGAACCATTGGTACGCGTACTCCATGCCCACGAGGTAACCATTTACAGTACAGGGGGTACTCAACAGTACATCGAACAACTGGGCATTGAATGCGTCCCTGTTGAATCCGTCACCGATTATCCATCCATCCTCGGCGGGAGGGTCAAAACCCTGCATCCAAAGATTTTTGGTGGAATACTGGGAAGAAGAGGCCTTGAGCAGGATCTAAAAGAAATGAGGGAATATGAAATTCCAGAGATCGATATGGTTGTTGTAGACCTTTACCCATTCGAAGAGACGGTAGCACAAACCAATGAAGAAAAATTGATTATTGAAAAGATAGATATCGGCGGTCCTTCGATGATCCGCGCTGCTGCTAAGAACTTTTCCGACCTGCTGGTCGTGGCATCAAAAAATGATTACGCAGCTATCGTACAATTACTCGAAGAGCAATCCTGTTCGACCGACTTGCTTCAAAGAAAAGCATTTGCTTCTAAAGCATTCAATGTTGTGGCACACTATGATGTAGCCATCGCCAACTATTTTTCTGAAGGTACTCCAGAACAGTTTTTAATATCAGAAGGTAATCCGTCGGTTCTTCGGTATGGTGAAAATCCACATCAAAAAGGCGTGTTTTATGGAAAACTGGAAAACCTGTTCAAACAATTGCACGGAAAAGAGCTATCCTACAATAACCTGGTAGATATTGATGCCGCAATTCAACTGATCCATGAATTTAAGGATGAGCAGGAAACCACGTTTGCTATCATCAAGCACACCAACGTATGTGGAATAGCTTCAAGACAATCGACTGGAGCAGCTTGGAAAGAGGCATTGCAAGGAGATCCGGAAAGTGCTTTTGGAGGCGTTTTGGTATCGAATGGGAAAATAGATGCAGTTACAGCAGCACTGATCAATGAAATATTTTTTGAAGTGCTAATCGCTCCTGAATTTGATGATGCTGCATTCGAAATCCTTGCTGCAAAGAAGAACAGGATTTTATTATGCATGCATTCCTTTGAGCTTCCTCAACAACACTATAAATCCGTATTAAATGGCACGTTGGTTCAGGACGCAGACTTCAGTCACCAGGAAAAATGGGAGGCCATGGGTACACGTGAATGCAGTCCTATGGAACGAAACGATCTGCAATTTGCAAACAAGGTGTGCAAACACCTCAAATCAAATGCAATTGCGTTGGTCAAAAACAAGCAACTGATCGGAAAAGGATGCGGACAAACTTCCCGCATTGATTCACTTCGCCATGCAATTGAAAAAGCCAAACAATTCAATTTTGAATTACAAGGTGCCGTTATGGCCAGCGATGCTTTTTTCCCGTTTGACGATTGTGTTCGAATGGGACATCAGGAAGGGATTACCGCATTCATACAACCGGGCGGATCAATACGGGATAAAGATTCAATCGACTATTGTGTTGCTCACGGTCTGAGTATGGTTATTACCGGACTTCGCCACTTTAAACATTAATTGCACCCCCATTGTCTACTTCTCCATCAACACCTTCGTCCAGAACCAGCGCGCTGGTGGCAGTGGGACTGGTATCTATTTTATGGGGCACTACTTGGATGGCATCAAAAGTAGGTGTGCAATACATTCCGGCTTTGCAGCTATCGGGCCTTCGACATTTGATTGGAGGAGGAATGTACGTGCTCTTTTTTTTGTTGTTTAAACGAATGGTTCCAAAAAAAAATCAATGGTTCCGTCTCATTTGGATGTCCGTTTTAATGTTTGTGCTCAGCAATGGCCTCAGTGTATTGTCAATTGTATACATGCCCAGTGGGCTGGGTGCAGTTGTTGGAGCATTGAGTCCCATTTGGGTAGTCGTTTTCACTTTCGTTTTCTTTAAAAAAACACGATTCAAACCGCAGACGATCATCGGAATTATTCTGGGTTTTGCAGGAGTGGTTGTCACATTTTTTGATTTCTATCAAAAAATCATTGATACCGATCTGTGGTTGGGCATTGTATTTGGTGCAATCTCTAGCATTACCTGGGCAATTGCCACCTTGCTCACAGTTAAACAATCGGAGCAGATCGATCCCTATTTTTCACTGGGCTGGCAAATGTTCATCAGTGGCATTCTTCTCAATACGGTTTCGTATGCATCAGGCAGATTCGTTTCCTACGATATCGTACCTGCAAATGCCTGGCTTTCCATCGCCTATTTGATCGTCATTGGATCAGTGCTGGCCTTCGGAGCATACATCTATGCTTTGAAACGATTACCAGCCACGCTGGTTTCTATTCATTCGTACATCAATCCGATTGTTGCAATACTATTGGGCGACTTACTGATGCATGAAAAGCTGACCATATACATCATCAGTGGTACATTGGTCACTTTAGTGGGTGTATACCTAGTAAATAATAGCTTTAAGAAGTAGCATTTCGTTCCATCCATTGTTGACGAAATGTTTTTTCCGGGAATTTTAATTCCGATCGGTTTCTCACCCAGCCTTTGAATAGCTTGTTGACTACCCAGTTCTTTACTTTACTAGTTCCCAGATCCATGGATGCGCGATATAACATAGCCTGTTGCCAGATCGTCCAAGCCATTTTTTCCAACAGCTCTGCATTGCCAGTTTTTACTGCCTCCCTTCTGTTGTATAAAAGCAATTCATGCAAATTGATTTTTACCGCACAGACTTCCGTGCAATTACCACATAACGATGAAGCGTGACTCAAGTGTTTCCATTCACCCAATTCCCGCAAGTGTGGAGTGATCACACTTCCAATCGGGCCACTGTAGGTGGTGCCGTAACTATGACCGCCTACATTTTTATACACGGGACAAGCATTCAAACATGCACCGCAGCGAATACAATAGAGGCTTTCACGTGCAGTAGGATCTTTGAGAATACTGGTGCGGCCGTTATCCAGTAGAATGACATACATTTCGTCTGGACCATTTTCCTCCTGGTTGCGACGCGGTCCACTTATTACAGAATTATACACCGTTACTTGCTGGCCAGTTCCATAGGTAGCCAATAATGGCCAAAAAAGGGATAAATCGTTCAACTGGGGAATCACCTTTTCAATACCAGTAATCACAATATGCGTTTTGGGCCAAGACGCACTGAGTCGCGCGTTGCCCTCATTCTCTGTAATGGCTATACTTCCGGTTTCTGGTATGATAAAGTTGGCTCCTGTGATTCCTACTTCTGCCTCAGCATATTTTCTTCTCAATTTCTCGCGTGCGACAAGTGTCAATTCCTCGGGACTCATATCCAACGGGGTTCCCAAGTGCTCATGAAATACACGTGCTACATCTTCCTTGCTCTTGTGCATGGCCGGAGTAACAATATGATAAGGAGGCTCATCGTCCAATTGCTGAATGTATTCGCCAAGATCTGTCTCTATGCTTTCTATGTTGTGTTTTTTCAAAAAGTCATTCAAATGAATTTCTTCCGTGACCATGCTCTTGCTCTTCACCAATGTTTTACATTGCTTTTCACGACAAATTTTCAGCACGGCTTCACACGCCTGTTCAACTGTTGCTGCCCAAATTACTTTTCCCCCGTTCAATAAAAAGTTTCGCTCAAATTTTTCCAGTTGTTCGTCTAGGTTTTCAAGAGCCCGCCACTTGGCATTCTTGGCTTTCTCTCTAGCTAAGTTGACATCATGAAATTGCTGTTTGCCTATTGGAACTACTGCATTGTATTTGCCTATGTTGTAATTGATCTTCTTGCGATGATCCAAATCTTTTGCCTTCTCAAAACTTTTCTCCTTGAAAACCTCAGATACATTCATCGACATGCTTGACAAATTTTTATTTCTTCACTTCGTTATGAAAATCCTTAGCGATGCTATCCAACGCTTTATAAAACTGTTTACCAAAAGCACGTTCCAGGGGTTCTTTTAGAAATGCATATACCGGGACCTTTAACTTTTCACCCAAGGCGCAAGCAGGACTGCACATTCCTTCTCTAGGTTCATAATTGAGCAGGTGATGTCCGGAATAGCGACTCTTTTTCATTTTGATGGGATACAGATGGCAAGAGATGGGTTTCTTCCATTTGATTATGCCCTTGTTGTAGGCTACCTCAAATGCGCATTGTATCACCCCCTTTTCATCCCGAAAACCATATGCACATATTTTACCATTGACTGTCGGAGTTACCCAACCAAATTCTTTATCGTATCGGTACTTGCCTTCGGTTTCTGTAACTGCTATACCCTCTTCGGTCATGAGGTGTTTCACTTTATCATATGCACGAAGTACTTCATCCAATTCCTCCTCACTAAGCGGCGCACCTGCATCTCCGTCCTCGCAACATCCGCCCTTGCATTTGGCAAGATCGCATACGAACTGTTCTTCAACAATATCATCGCTAAGCAGTATGTTATCGATTACAATCACCCGGATAGTTTATGCAAAAATAACCGAAAAGGATCAGAGGCTCATCATTTCCTTGAACCGAACCGCTTGTCGGCGAGAAACCTCTATCTTCTCTCCTCCCCGGATTTCCAGAAGCAAGCCTCCATTGAAGAACGGCTCGACCTTTTCGATCATACGAAGGTTGACAATATGCTTCCGATTGGCACGGAAAAAAGTCTTTGTATCCAATCGCTCTTCTAATGAGTTGAGCGATTTAAGTATGAGCGGGCGATTGGCTCCAAAGAAAACACGAGCATAGTTTCCAACGGATTCAAACAAACGGATATCTGAGAGTCTCACAAACCAGCATTTTTCTCCATCCTTTACAAATACCTGGTCGTTATCCCTTAAGATGCCCCTGTTCTCTTCTCTAATCCCTTCTTCGCTGTCTTCACGCTCTTCAACATTCATTATTTTCTGAACGGCATCCGACAAACGCTTTGGGTCAATCGGTTTCAGGAGGATGACAACTGCCAGGTCTTCCTGATCAGCCTGA
>JAFMES010000193.1 GCA_017856605.1 Chitinophagaceae bacterium | reverse complement strand
ATATGGGCTGTTATCATCTCCAGTAGCATCTGTAGCATACAATCGACCGATAGGAGTGGAAAAGCAAGACCGGCTCATTCTAATGGCTAATCACTCCTCTTTTACTGGTAAGATTGACGACCAAGTGTATTCTAATTCTTCCCTGATTTCCAGTTACACAATAAATCATTCTTCAACTCGCATCACGCATTTAGATGTTTTGTATGATTACGATACCTATCGAACTTATGGATTCGATCGAAACCTGTATCGACTTGCTCAAGACGATTTAAGACGAAGAATGAGTACGATACGCACTCGTGTTCAGCAGGATTGGGTGACTGGTGGGCAAGGACAACTGCATTTTTCCCCTTCATTCACTTTCAGACATTCCAGTCTCTGGAAGAAAGCCAATGAGTCTCATTTTGATGTTCGTTTACCTGCTACCGTAACCATTAACCCAGCAATTACTGCTTCTTCAGAAATTGATATCAGGGTATCCTCCCTTAGAAATCTCTTAAAGGGTGGGAGCACAACTGGAACGCTGGCTCAATTGCCATTTCAAATTCAGTATGCTCGAGAAAATATTCACGTAAAAGGAGGAGTAATCAACGCGATTTCAAATCGAAAATATGTTTTGGCACCAGAATTTTCTTTTTCATACGATTTTGGACAAGGTGGAGTTAAGTTTCTAGCTGCTATTTCCAATCGGTTTTCTCTAAATGATTTGTATTCACTTTTTGAGATCAATCCGTTCATTCTGGTTCCTGATAGTCTTCATTCATTTCGCCAAACAAACTATGCGATAGGTTTTGACTGGCTCAGCACAAAAGGGATTCATCTTCAAATGAAACTTGGTATTGCGCAGTTCAGAAATATGGCATTGTTTACCAATGCGTCTCCAATTGGCAAAGATTTTGAAGTAATTGCAGAGCCCTTATTGAAAGCCTATCAATTGGGACTGATACTGGATTATTCAGTTAGCGATAAATTAGATCTGCACGCAGCCTTAGAGGCTTACTCTTTTTATTCACAACAACAATATGAATTTGCCTTTGGCATTCTGCCAGTGCAGTTGAATGGAGCACTTCGTTGGACACCTCTGAGTGCTCTCCGCATCTCTCTGAACCTGACAACTTGGAATGGTGCTATGGCTAGAAAAACAGATGGTGCGTTCGCCCGAAATGGAGGAGGGGTTGACCTCGGACTTGATGTGGAATATCAGTTGAATAAAAACTGGTCTTTCTGGGTGGATTTGAATAATATTGCTAATGCGCGATACCAGCGTTGGAATCAATATACCTGTTTAGGATTCAATGCGCTGACCGGTGTGCGTTTTTCACTAGATGGAAATAGATAGCAGTTTATGACTACAGTTGACCAATTACCTACCTATCTTTTACGTTACTTCAATCAACGAGGTAGCGTTACAGTTCCCGGATTGGGCAAACTGGTCAATCATCGTACTGCTTCTTTCATTGATGTAGCCAATCGACGCATATCACCTCCATCCGAACATCTTCATTTTCAAGAAGGCGATCAACAAATAAGCGACCATGAGTTGCATTATCTCACAAGGATTATGGGAGTGAATGAGGACGATCTCAGGAAAAACTTAACCTTGATCTCTGAGCAGATTCTGGAAAAGTTGAGCAGTGAAAAAAAATTAGAATGGATGGGAATCGGCTCTTTTGTGATTGATGAAGATGGTAAGATTGGATTTAATCCAAAACAGCAACATTTAGAGATTTTTCGTTCTATACCCTATACCCATGTCATTCGGGAAAACACACAGCATGAGATCCTGGTAGGTGATGAACAGCGGTTTACCCATGAGATGGAAGAGTATTTTGAAGAGCAACGGCATGAAAAGAAAGAGAAGCGATGGAGAACTGCCGCATTGGTGCTTATTTCTATTGGACTTGCTTTATTGCTTGCGCGATACATGTTAGGCAGTTATTCAGTTTTTGAGGGACGGTATTCTGCTTTTTCAGCAAAGGAGCCTCGTGCTACCCATCAAGCCCTTTAATCTTAATTCATGCAACTTCATCCCTGTTGTCCCAGTTGCAGTTCTAATGAACTTAAGCATCCCATTGAAATTAAGGATCATAGTGTCAGTGGAGAGGTATTTACATTGATTACGTGTTCTGGTTGTGGGTTGCTTTTTACATTAAATGCTCCTGCTGCGCATGAAATTTCACGGTACTATCAGTCAGACGCTTATATATCGCATACTGATGGAAACGCAACGCTATTTGAAAAAGTGTATCAATTGGTAAGGCGATTCACTTTGAGTTCTAAAAAACAATTGGTTGAACGACGGGTACTCCTGAAGAAAGGATTTTTATTGGATATTGGGTGTGGTACAGGCGCTTTTCTCTTTACTATGAAGACCGCCGGCTGGGAAGTGTGTGGTATGGAACCCGATGAAGGCGCAAGAGCAAAAGCATCAGAGTTAACACAAACTAACATTTTAGAGTTAGATCAATTAGCAGCCATACCCTCAACGTCAATGGATGTCATTTCGTTATGGCATGTTTTAGAACATGTGCATGACCTACCTTCCATGCTGAATACCATCAAACGAGTGTTAAAACATTCAGGAAAGGTTTTTATTGCCGTTCCCAATGCCAATGCCTATGATGCAGGATGGTATGGCACTCATTGGGCTGCTTACGATGTGCCTCGGCATTTATATCATTTTACGCCCGATTCGATTTCTAAGTTACTGAAGCAGTATGGACTTACTGTGGTAGACGAATTGCCTATGCACTTTGACCCCTTCTATGTGTGCATGTTAAGCGAGAAATACCGTTCCGGATCAATGAACATTTTTCGTTCCCTTCCATTGGCACTGGCCTCTTTCGCGCTATCCCTTTTTCATAAGCGAAAAGCAAGTTCGTTGATTTATGTTGTTGCTCATGAGTCCTAATTCCTTTTTGCGATAGGTAAGACGAATAAACGGTTGTAAATTTGTATGAACCGGTAACAGCGTCCAATGCAAAAAACTATTTTACTCGCCGATAGTGGAGCAACAAAAACTGCATGGGCATTGCTGATGGGGAAGAAGGTTGTCCATGTGCAAACCCAGGGAATCAGTCCCTACCTAATGGATGCGAATCGTATCATTGAAGTACTGAGTAAAGAATTGCCACCCTCCATTGTAAAAAAGAAAATTACTCACATTCATTATTATGGAACCGGTTGTAAAGCGGTAGCTAAAGCCCGCATCGTAAGGCAGGCACTAAAAAAAGTATTTCCTGAATCCACAATTCAAGTCACACACGATCTTATGGCTGCAGCAGTCTCCCTTTGTGGAAATTCAAAAGGAATTGCTTGCATTTTGGGAACAGGTTCGGGGTCATGTCTTTTTGATGGTAAACGGATAATTGCTCATTCCCCTGGATTGGGGTATGTGCTTGGTGATGAGGGAAGCGGAGTGTATTTTGGAAAACAACTGATTCGGCACTTCTTATATGGCCAATTGGATACGCACTTATCAAATTCTTTTGAGAAGAAATTTAAATTAAATAGAGATAAGATTCTTCAAGCTGTTTATCGGGAGCCTTTACCCAATCGGTTTCTTTCGCAGCTTGCCATTTTTTTATCTGAAAACAGGGGACATTATATAATTGAAAATATCATTGAGGACGGATTACGTGATTTCTTTGAGCCGCACCTTAAACGCTATCCTTCCATCCATGCACTTCCTGTTCATTTTGTTGGAGGTGTAGCTTGGGCATTTAAGGATAAATTAAAAGAATTATGCGACCACTATGGATTCCAAATGGGAAAGGTAATCAAGCAGCCAATGGAGGGGTTGATCGACTTTTATTCAAATGCTTACCATGGAAAATAAATCCAAAATAACCGAATCTCCCTCCCTGTATCGGCATTTGGAAAAAATGTCGATTCATGAACT
>JAFMES010000192.1 GCA_017856605.1 Chitinophagaceae bacterium | reverse complement strand
CGGCATGGTATCACTCGAGTGTATCGATATCAGCGGGCTATTTTCTGGGTTATTATTTTGAAAATACTACTACCAATAAACTCTTGCATTTATTTAATCTCAATTTGGGATTCACTTTTTAATCTAAACCGAAATCCATGAAAAAACTTTTCGTTCTTGCGATGCTGTTCATTGCAACTTCTACTTCCTACGCACAGGGATTTAGTATTGGACCAAAATTAGGTGCAAACATAACAGGACTCAATGGCCTGCAGTTTCAAGATGGATACAACTCTGCGTATCATCTTGGAATTTTTGCTGAGGTGAAATTGGGAGACCGCCTAGGCATTCAGCCGGAATTGCTCTGGAATCAAACTTCATACAAAACAACTACCGGTTTGAGCGGCCTCTACAGTTCGTTGCCTTCCAACGCCAATCTCAAATTGAATTACATTTCAATTCCGTTGCTTTTGAATATCAAACCCACTAAGATGATTAGCCTGCAAGCGGGTCCACAATTTGGAATTCTCGCCAATGCAAAAAGTTCTACTGCTCAGAACATCAAAGATGCCTTCAAAAGTGGAGATGTTTCTTTGTTGCTGGGTGTACAGCTAAAGTTATTGGCCTTTCGAGTGTACGGCAGGTATGGAATTGGTCTTACTAGTATCAATGATATCGTAAGCTCCGAGACTTGGAAATCCAGAACCCTACAGCTAGGGGTGGGTATCGGGTTTTAGTAACTCTTCAGTATAAAGTAAAAAATCCCGGTGCACCCGGGATTTTTTTATTGGCACCAATATTGTACTATAGAATAGGATACGCTATTTTGAGTCGCTCTACTGAAGCGTTCTGTCAATTTGGCGCAAAAATGAACTATGGAACTGAAGATGAATTTTTTACAACAAGAGGATGAAGTGGATTTTATGCCACTCATTCCCCTACATGAGGGAGAAGAGACTGGAGATGAGGAGATTGTGACTGGCTCTTCATTGCCCTTGCTCCCGTTGAGGAATACGGTATTGTTTCCAGGAGTAGTAATCCCCATCACCGTTGGTCGAGATAAATCCATAAAAGCAATCAACGAAGCGTATAAAACGGATAAGCTTGTAGGAGTTCTTTCTCAACGGGACAGCAACGTGGAAGATCCTGCAATTGCTGATCTGGTCACCATTGGCACGGTAGCTAAGATTGTCAAGTTAATTAAAATGCCTGATGGGGGTACCACAGCAATCCTGCAAGGTCGTAAACGATTCTCTTTGATCAGGATTCGTTCGGAGGAGCCTTTTTTTACTGCCGAGGTTAATTTATTGGATGAGCAGGTACTTAAAAATGATCCTTCTTTCGATGCCATGGTGGCATCGATTAAAGATTTGGCTGGTCAGATCATACAATTATCTCCCAATATTCCTACTGAAGCATCAATCATCCTTAAGAACATTGAAAATCCTTCATTTCTCATCCATTTTGTAGGAAGCAATCTCAACTGCGAGCTCATAGAGAAGCAGCAATTATTGGAGATGAATGATATGCGGTTACGTGCAGAAAAGTTGCTCAGTCTGCTTCAAAAAGAGTTGCAGTTTGTTGAACTAAAAAATAAGGTCACCAACAAGACCAAAACGGAACTGGATAAGCAGCAGCGGGATTATTTTCTGCAGCAACAACTAAAAAGTATTAAAGAAGAGTTGGGTGGAGATAGCAATGATCGTGAGATCATGCAGATGAAGAAAAAAGCAGAGTCGAAAAAATGGACAGCTTCTGCGAAGGAGCTTTTCCAAAAAGAGATTGAGAAACTGGAGCGCATGCATCCAAGTACACCAGATTATTCCACAGTATACAATCACGTGGATCTTATGCTGGAGCTTCCTTGGGAAGAATATACGTCCGATAATTATGATCTGAAAAAAGCCAAGAAGGTATTGGATAAAGATTATTACGGCATGACGCGGATCAAGGAACGCATTCTTGAACATTTGGCGGTTCTTAAATTGAAAGGGGATATGAAAAGTCCCATACTCTGCTTTGTTGGTCCCCCAGGAATTGGTAAAACTTCACTTGGGAAAAGCATCGCCTCTGCGTTGGGAAGAAAGTATGTTCGGTTTAGTCTTGGGGGATTGCATGATGAAAGTGAGATAAGGGGACATCGCAAAACATACATCGGAGCCATGCCGGGTAGAATTTTGCAATCGCTTCGAAAGGTTAAATCGTCTAATCCGGTTATGATACTTGACGAAATCGATAAGGTGGGCAAAGATTTTAGAGGTGATCCATCATCTGCATTGCTGGAAGTCTTGGACCCTGAACAAAATCATTCGTTTTACGATAATTACCTGGAGTTGGAATATGATCTCAGTAAAGTGCTTTTTATCGCCACTGCCAATGATCTTCAGGGTATTCAGCCTGCTTTGCGGGACCGATTGGAGATCATTGAATTAACCGGTTATGCGGTTGAGGAGAAAGAAAAAATTGCACAAACACACCTGTTGCCTAAACAGAAAGAGATGCATGGTCTGAAGGAATCAAACATAAAAATTCCAACTCCTGCCATGACGTATCTGATTGAAAATTACACGCGTGAAAGTGGTGTGAGGGAGCTGGATCGTCAATTGGCGGGAGTGATGCGCAGTTTGGCAAAAGACATGGCGGTCAATGGCAAGGTCAAACAAACCATACTTCAGCAGGACATAACCCGCATTCTGGGGAAACCCAAGTATAGCAATGAGTTGTACAAGACGGCTAATTTACCCGGTGTTGCTGTAGGGTTGGCATGGACCTATGTGGGGGGTGATATTCTATTTATTGAGACTACACTCAGCGACGGGAAGGGCGAACTGCAGTTAACCGGGAACCTGGGAAATGTAATGAAAGAAAGTGCAAGCACCGCTTTGACCTATCTCACTTCCAACGCGAAAAAAATTGGATTGGATGCATCGCATTTCAAACAAAAAAATATTCATATCCATGTACCAGAAGGTGCAGTACCAAAGGACGGTCCGAGTGCCGGTATAACGATCATGACGGCTCTTGCTTCTGCATTTACCGGAAGGAAAGTGAAGCCTTACCTGGCCATGACAGGGGAGATTACATTGAGGGGACAAGTTCTACCGGTTGGGGGCATAAAAGAAAAGGTATTGGCAGCAAAACGCGCAGGTTTAAAGGAAATTATCCTGTGTGCTCAAAATGAGAAAGATGTACTGGAAATTAATGGTGAGTTCATAAAAGGAATGCGTTTTCATTACGTGAAAACCATGCAACAGGTGCTCGAAAAAGCACTTGTCTAATTTTTTAGAATTTTAATGAACCAAATTGAATTGCCCCTTGTTAATATCCACAGAGAATCATTTCTCTTATGTTGGTTGTTTTAAGGGTTAAGGAATTTCCCCCATTTTCATGGGGGATTTTCGTTTTCAGTCCCCCCGAACTAAATTTGTACATGGCTCTTCGCCCACTTCTTTTCCTTTGTTTAGTTAGCTGCGGCAATTTTTTACATGCACAAACCCTTGGCGGCCAAACAGCTTATTCATTTCTGAAGCTAAGTCTTCATCCGCAATCCGGTGCTTTGGGAGGAAGGAACATTGCTCATTTGAAAGGCGACGCGGCGCTTTTAACTGAGAATCCTTCCTTAATGATTCCCGCACATGGCAGTAATTTGTCAACTAGTCTTACCCGTGTTGCACCTGGCGTAAACGCTCTGTTTGGCGTTGGAGCTTATTATCATAAAAAATCTTCCACAACATTTGGACTTGCCATCAACCATTTACTGTATGGCGACGAGTTGCAGACGGATGCTTCTGGAAATCAGTTGGGAAGAATAAGGGCGTTTGATCAATCAATTGGCGCATCAGCTTCCAGAGCCTACGGAGAGCGCTGGCGTTATGGAGCTACACTAAAATTTGTCAATTCAAACTATGGGCCTTTTAGAAGTACGGCACTGTTTGCGGAC
>JAFMES010000191.1 GCA_017856605.1 Chitinophagaceae bacterium | reverse complement strand
ATCAAAGACACGCATATTGGCGCTCATCAATATACTTGGAGAAGGTATGAGTGGTGAACCCTGGGAGCAAGACATTACCGATATGGATCCTGAAAAAACTGCAAAGGCAGCAAAAGAAAACAACGATATCGTTGTTGGGGTGAAGTTGGCGCATTACTTGAAGCCGGAATGGACGCCAACGGAACGAACCGTTGAAGCTGGTCGCATTGCCAACATCCCGGTTGCTATTGATTTTGGAGGTGACGACCGCTATGCGCCGCTGTCCATTGAAACGTTATTTATGGACAAACTTCGTCCGGGTGATATCTACACACACGTTTATGCTGATCTCAAACGAAGGGAACAGATTGTGGATGCATTCACAGGTAAGCTCAAACCTTTTGTTTGGGAGGCGCGCAAGAAAGGCGTGTTGTTTGATCTCGGTCACGGCGGATACAGTTTTGCATTTTCTCAAGCCATACCCGCATTGGCCGAAGGGTTTTTACCGGATGCCATCAGTACCGATCTTCATACGTTCAGCATGAATGAGGCGATGAAGGACATGATGAATGTCATTTCCAAAATGATGGCATTGGGAATGTCGATGTATGAGGTGGTGAAAGCAAGTACTTCCGATGCTGCTGCAATGATTCGTCGTCCGGAATTGGGACATCTGGGCATTGGAGCAGAGGCGGATGTAGCTGTACTCAGCATCCGCGAAGGCCGCTTTGGATTTACTGATGTATTGGGACAGAAAATTATTGGCTCTCAAAAATTAGAATGTGAACTGACGATTCGTTCTGGTGAAGTAGTATACGATCTTAATGGAATGACTATTCAATAATCGCACATGAAATACATCCTTACAATTATTACAATTATGGTAACACAAGCAGGTCTTGCACAAACTGATTTTGATCCCGAAGCTCAATTGAAAAAACTGAACATTGAACTGGGAAAGGTGAGTCCGCCTGTTGCGACCTACGTCAAGGCCGTGCAAACGGGCAATCTGGTGTATTTATCCGGTCACGTTCCCGATGAGGTGCCTGGAAAAAGAACCCGAGGAAAAGTAGGTTCGCAGTTGAGTGTTGAGGAAGGTAAAGAGGCAGCACGAATCACTGCCGTCTCGCTGATCACCACGTTGAAATGGCATTTAGGGGATCTCAAAAAAGTAAAGCGCATTGTAAAAGTGTTTGGGATGGTGAATGCCGATCCCTCTTTTACACAACATCCAGTGGTGATGAACGGTTGTTCTGATCTTTTGGTTGCAGTTTTTGGAGAGCGCGGAAAGCATGCACGGTCTGCCATTGGTATGGGGTCACTTCCTTTGGATGCTGCTGTTGAAATAGAGATGATTGTAGAAGTAGAATGAACGGGTTGATTATGCAATGGATTCAAGGATATAAAACCCGTATGGTGCAATGATCAGGTGTTCGTGATCTTCTCCAATTTGAAATTCCTTTTCTGTCCAGTGATCAAATACGGTTCCCGACGAAGTACCAGTTTCTTTAAATGCATACCAGGTGAGGTAAGCCGTTTCTTTACTGAAATTAAAAATGCAATAAATTTTTTTATGCTGGTCGACTCGCATATAACCGGCAACATGAATAGTGTGAGGTGTCAACCAGGTCAGATTACTTTTGTCGCTGATTACTTCTAATTTTTTTCGAAGCTGAATCAGTTTTTGAGTGGAGTGAAAGATGGTGTATTCTATGGAGTCTGGCGTATTGATTCGTTTATTTTTCTGCCAATTGATGATGGGTCGGTGCATCCATCGATTATCGTAACTCTTTCCTGGATCTTGCAAGTAACTGTAATCATTGGTGTATCCTACTTCATCTCCGTAGAAGAGCATGGGGAGTCCTCCCAGGAAAAAACTATGCGCTTGCATGAGTAAGATTTTTTGAATCGATTGTTCGATTTGAAATTGATCTTGATCGTACATCGCTTTTTCCAATCCGCAGAGTGAAGCCAGTGATCCGCTGATGCGGGCATCACCGGTTTTGGGATTCGAGGAAAACAGAGCGCCTCGTGCGGGACTATCAGGGAAACCACCCGAGTAGTATTCTTTTAGAAATTTCCGATGGTAATAAGGATTTTTTCCAGCTTGTTCGATCATGTAATCATCGTAGCCCAATCCTATATCATCGTGACAACGGGTGTAGGTGATCCACGAAGTGCCGTAGGGCTTCTGGAGCAGTTCGTGTTGTGCAGCCAACATCACACGGGTATCGCCCGAAGCGAGCATGTCCCATTGCAAAGCCATGTGTGTAGCATTGTAGGCAAAGTCGCATTCTTTTGCCACAAACTCGTCGGTACCAAAATACTTCATGATCTCCTTAGGGGCAACGATGGCTTCCCCTAAGAGTGCCATGCCAGGAGCGGTCATGGATACGCATTGTTTGATGAGTCGCAGTAGGGTGTGAGCCTGTGGAAGATTTTGACTTGAAGTTCCCGTCTGTTTCCAAATGAATGCAGGAGCATCGATACGTAACACATCTACTCCCAGATTGGCGTAGAAGAGAATGGTATCTATCATTTCATTCAATACCCGAGGGTTGGTATAGTTGAGGTCCCATTGGTACTGATGAAAAACTGTCATTACCCATTTTCCGCATGCTTCGTCGTAGGTAAAGTTGCCTGGAGCACTTTCAGGAAATATATCCGGCATGTACTCATCGAACTGATTAGGCAACCACCTGTTTTCGTACATATAATAATAGTCCTGGTAGTAGGGATCACCTTGTTTGGCCTTTAGTGCCCATTCGTGATGGTGGGAAGTATGATTGAGAACGATATCGAGCATCAGGTACATCCCTCTGCTGTGCATCTCTTTTCTCAGCGCAATCAATTCATCTAATGAACCGAATCGTTCATCTACTTTTCGAAAATTGGAGACAGCATATCCACCGTCGCTTTCTCCAGCGGGACTTTCAAAAATGGGCATGAGGTGCAGTACATTCACTCCCAGTTCGTTCAGGTAATCCAGTTTGGATGACATTGATTTCAGGTCACCTGCAAAACGATCTACGTACAAGCTCATCCCCATCAGTTCATTGCTGAGGAACCATTTGTCTTTTTGTAATTTCTTTTCATCAAGGGATTTGAGTTGACGCTCGCGCGACTGAACAGCATTTTTCAGCGTCTGGATCAAATCGTTGAACCCGCTTTCGCACAACGGGTGTGATCCATAGATTTCATAGTAGAGTTGCCTCAGTACTTCCCTATTCATGGCACATCATTTACCTATTCAGCATTTCCCTATTGAGGTGTTTGAACGCTTCCATGCCGCCCATGTATTCACATGTTTTTGCTCCGGCTTTGTTCGCATTTCTGCAAATATCCGACCATTTATCGATTGTCAATGAACTGATCTCGTTGCGATTGAATTGCGACAATTGAAATAACAATGCTCCAACAAATGCATCACCTGCACCTGTTGTATCAACCGGCTGAACCGGAATGCTGGGAATCACGGCCGTGTGGCCGTTCATACCCAAAAGAGTTCCTTCTTTTCCCAATGTTATAGCGAATACCGCTTTTGTTCTTTTGAAAAAAACAGCAGTAGCATCTTGCAACGAATGCGTGCCTGTTATCAAATAGGCTTCTTCATCACTCACCTTGAAAAAATGTGAACGTTCAATGAAGTTCCAGGATTGCTGAATGAATTCGGGTTGATTTTTTCCGAAAAGGAGTTGTCGGTAATTCGGATCAAAACTCACAAATGCATTTTTCTGCAATGCTTGCTGGAGCAGGTGGGTGTAGGTGGATTGCAATGGTCCGGGTAAAAATGCAGTTGCAGAACCGAAATGCACAATTTGGAATGCATTCACATCGATGGATGCGATATCGGATGTCGTCAACATCCCGTCGGCACCGCGATTGAAATAAAAATCGCGTTCTCCATCCTGCATCAACGAAACAAATGCAAATGTGGTGAAGTGGTGATCGTCTCTCACTACATATCGGGTATCTACATGAA
>JAFMES010000190.1 GCA_017856605.1 Chitinophagaceae bacterium | reverse complement strand
GTCTACCGCAGAAAACAATGCGATCAATCCATCCAATACACGCATGGAACGCTCTACCTCTACGGTAAAGTCCACGTGACCGGGAGTATCAATGATGTTGAAATAATATTTTTTGGTATCGCCTGTTGCCTTACCCAAAACAGTCGGGAAGTTCCACTGACAGCTTACCGCTGCAGAAGTGATGGTGATACCGCGTTCTTTTTCCTGCTCCATCCAGTCGGTGGTAGCGGCACCATCGTGCACTTCTCCAATCTTGTGGATCATTCCGGTATATCGGAGGATGCGCTCCGTAGTCGTAGTCTTGCCTGCATCAATGTGAGCGGCAATGCCAAAATTGCGTTGAAATTTCAAGTCTGCCATGACGGTAGTGGTTGGTGATTATTTTGCGGGTGCAAAGTTATACAATGCAGTGCAGATACGGAAATAAAAAAGGGTCGCTTAAAACGACCCTTTTGCTTATGCAAATGTTTTTATTAAACACGGAAGTGGGCAAACGCCTTGTTGGCTTCGGCCATACGGTGGGTGTCTTCTTTCTTTTTGAATGCACCACCCTCACCTTTACTGGCTGCTACGATCTCGTTTGCCAGTTTATCGGCCATGCTGCGACCATTACGCTCGCGCGCAAAACGGATCAGCCATTTGATGCTCAACGAAATTTTTCTATCGGGACGAACCTCAGATGGAATCTGGAACGTTGCACCACCGATCCTGCGGCTACGAACTTCTACAGCCGGAGTTACATTGGTAAGCGCCTTCTTCCACACCTCGTATCCATCCTCACCGCTCATTTTAGTAACCTTCTCAATTGCATCATAAAAAATAATCAAGGATGCATCTTTCTTGCCCTGCCACATTACGTTGTTGACAAAACGGGTCACCAATACATCATTGAATTTGGGATCCGGTGCAAGGGGTAATTTTTTTGCTCTAGTCTTCCTCATCTATGGATAAGTTTCTGTGATTTATTTTTTGGCTTTTTCGCGCTTGGTACCATACTTGGAACGGCTCTTCTTGCGATCCTTCACACCGGCAGTATCAAGACTTCCTCTTACAATGTGATAACGTACACCTGGCAAGTCCTTCACACGACCACCTCTGATCAACACGATTGAGTGCTCCTGAAGGTTATGTCCTTCTCCAGGAATATATGCAATCACCTCCACCTTATTGGTGAGACGAACCTTGGCTACCTTACGAAGCGCAGAGTTGGGCTTCTTTGGAGTTGTGGTATACACGCGGGTGCACACACCACGACGCTGGGGACATGCATCCAGGGCCCTTGATTTGCTCTTGGCCTTGATGATTTCTCTTCCTTTTCTTACAAGCTGCTGTATTGTAGGCATTCTACCCTTTTTTAACGGGAGGGCAAAGGTAGGGGTAATTTTCAAAAAACCAAAACCCTAAACTAGAATACGGGAAGCATCCATCCATGGGTATCGGGCTCAAGTCCATCGCGAATTGCCGTCAATTTTGCCTTGATGGTATCTGCCAATTTAAACTGCAGGGGTTCAAACTGCAGGGAGTGTTCTTTGTACTTGATTTCCTGAACCTTAGAAATGGTTGCCGCAGTTCCGCTTCCAAATGCCTCTGTGAACACCCCAGCCTTGTGGGCTTCAATCAATTCTAAAATGGAAATATGACGCTCCTCAACTGTTACACCCATTTCTCGGGCTACCTTGATCACGCTGTCCCGGGTAACGCCCTCGAGGATGGTACCCTGCTCCAAAGAAGGGGTGATCAATCGGCCATCTACCAAAAAGAAGATGTTGATGGTTCCGCACTCCTGGACGTACTTATGCTCGTGGGCATCGGTCCACAGCACCTGATCGAACCCATTTTTATTGGCCACTGCGAAGGGATGCAAGGATGCCGCATAGTTTCCGGCTGTTTTAGCGCGACCAATACCGCCTTCTACAGCACGGACATATTTTTCTTCCACCTGAATACGCATCGGAGCTGAGTAATAAGGCCCCACAGGTGATAATATAATAATGAACTTATAGGTTGCAGAGGGCATAACACCCAACCGCTCCGAAATACCAAACATGAATGGTCGTATGTACAACGCATGCTCCAACTCGTGAGGGATCCACTGATCTTCGATCTGCAATAACTTGCGCATTCCCTCTATGAAAATTTCCTCGGTAACATCCGGCATCTCCATTCGATATGCAGAACGATTGAACCGCTTGAAATTCTCAATGGGACGGAAAATGGCGGAACGGCCATCTTGCATACGAAATGCTTTCACGCCTTCGAAAATGGACTGCCCATAATGCAACGTGGCCATGGACGGATCAAAACAAATGGGACCGTACGGAATAATTTCAGGTGTCTGCCAATGCCCGTCTTTGTAGTCAGCTATCAACATGTGGTCAGTAAACACTTTCCCAAACCCCAGGTTTTTGAAATCCACCGAGTGCAATTTGGATGTTTGTGCTTTTGTTACCTTTATTGTTTCCATGAACCCCATAACCGCTAAATTTCTGCAAAGAAACGAAATAGGCCACCAAGTACAAAGGATCACACCATGAACATGAACGAACCTGTGATATTGAATGCCACTGTGCTGACCGAACTCTATGACAAAGACTTCCTTATTGATGGGAGTTCCTCCGAAAACTCATTAAAAAAATCCTCCAAAAAAAAGCTGGCCGTAGTTACAGGACATCCCCATCAGATCCCTCAGCACGTGAATGCTTTTTTACAGTCCATTCTCACTGCCTGCAAACTCAGGTCCGATGAGGTGGTCACCACCACTGCCTCTTCAGCATCCATTACCTACGATGCCATCCAGCAAACATGGGGCAACTCCGCTACCTTGCTTTTCGGTGTTGAACCAGAAGCAATCGGATTACCGATGCATTTCCCGCACTTTCAACTACAAACTTTTGGTGAATGCACCTACCTGAGCAGTCCCCCATTGGAAGAAATTGAAAAAGACAGGAGCCTGAAACTCCAACTGTGGCAGTCGCTTCAAAAAATATTCCCTGTATGAGCGAGCTTCTCTTTGCATCCAACAATGCGCACAAAGCGGATGAGTTCAGGAACATCCTAAATCAACAACTCAGCATCCTCACCCTCAAAGAAGCAGGCATTCAGATCAACATACCAGAACCTCATCCTACGCTGAAAGAAAATGCGCTTGAAAAAGCACGCGTCATCTTCGCCCTCACTGGAAAAGATTGCTTTTCAGAAGATACCGGTTTGGAAGTGTACGCCCTGGATGGAAAGCCGGGTGTCAATACAGCACGCTTTGCGGGTGAACACGCCAGCGATCAGGACAACATTCAAAAATTATTGGAATCACTCGCAGGACACCAAAACCGTTCTGCTCGATTTGTAACGGTGATCTGCCTTATCTGGAAAGGGCAGGAATTTTTCTTCAATGGGACCTGTGAAGGTACCATTGCATTGCAACCCAGCGGACAAACGGGATTTGGATATGATCCCATTTTTATTCCTATAGGATACGAGCAACCTTTTGCTGAACTGGGAATGGAAGTAAAAAAAAGTGTCAGTCACCGAAAAAAAGCGGCAGATCAACTGGCTGCATTCTTCAACAACCCTTCGCTCCATATGTCCCATGAAGCTTCAGCCTGAATGAGCAACATATCCATTCCGTTTTCTACCACAGCCCCTCGCCTCTCTCCTTCAAGTAGAAATGCGGTTCTTGAAGGATTGTAAACAAGATCATACAAATAATGATTGCTTGTGATGGCGTCATAAGGCAAGGCAGGCTTTGACTCCGTATCAGGAAACATTCCCAGCGGTGTAGTGTTGATGATGAGCTGATGCGATTCAATTAAATGTTGATCCACATCGGAATACGCAAGGCAATTGTCTTTTGCATGTCGACTAACCTTCGTAAACGATATTCCTTTTTCACGCAGCACATGATAAACCGCCTTGGCCGCACCTCCTGTTCCCAATACCAATGCACGTTCATGGTGGGACTGCAAATGCCGCTCCAGCGTTCG
>JAFMES010000189.1 GCA_017856605.1 Chitinophagaceae bacterium | reverse complement strand
AGGCTGGAATGCAACCTCCTAAAGGATTCACACCAGCACTCCTGAACAGTTTCATTTGCTCCATGCTGTAGGACTGCTGATCATCTCCATACTTGGCCTTTAAGGTGTCCAATTCGGGACGAAGGGCTTTCATTTTAGCTCCACTTAAATAGGAAGTATATACAAGCGGTGAAGTAAGCAATCGTATAAATAACGTAAGCAACGCGATAGCAAGTCCCAAACTGCTGACGTACCGCTGAAAGAAATCAAACACCGGAAGAACAATCCAACGATTGATGTATTTAACAAACGCATAGAATCCCTGTCCCAAGTTCACCATATCCTCAAGATCGAGTCCGTACGATTTTAATGTCTTATAATCATTAGGACCCATGTACATGCGAAATGCCAATTGTGCATCTTTCCCTGCCGGAATGGATATCTTCAAATTGGCAGTAGTTTGTGCCACAATTCCCAATGAGTCGTCAGGTACTTTACAGGAGATTTCAGCGCGACTGAATCCGGTTTCGGAAATGATGGTCGTGTTAAAGAATTTTTGCTTCACACCCAACCACTTCAACCCATCTTCCCACTTCTCGTTGAGGCCATCGCTCATGGTGAAATAATCGAATCCATCAGGACCATACAGCCCTAATTGAGTCTCGCGCTTTTCTGTTTGAATATCCATCTCCTGCTGATCCGCTTGAACCTGCCAGAGTATGTTCATGGATTGACCTGTGAATAATCGATCAGAGCCATTGACTTTCACTTTCCAATCAACCATGTAATCGTTGCTGGACAAAGAATAGTAATGCGTAATCGAGCGTCCCGAAGAATCGGAAAGAACATACTGCAACGAATTGACTTCTGCAGAATCGCTTTTCGCGGAAGATGAAAAATAAAGATCCCCGGAATACGCCGTCTCATTCACTCCAATCTGAATGGGATACGACAACTGATTAAACGATGAAGCAATTAATTTTACCTGATTGCTATCCCCAGAAACGTAGTCTTTCAATTCTACAGAGATCGGCCTTCCTCCCTTATTGCTGAATGTGATTTTTACCTTTTCATTTTCCAAAACAGCCAACTCTTCTTGAGGCTTTCCCGTTTGCACAAATCCTCCGGCATTGACTGCAGGCGCTGAAATACTATCGGCTAACGGAAGTGCATTGACCGATGTGTCTTTAACAGCGGGAGCCAAGGCAGCCAACGAATCGCGAATACGCTGCTGCTTCATTTCTAACTCGATCTGACCCTGACGGGTAAAATAAAAATAGGCCATGAACAATCCGGCCAACAACACCATACCGATCACCGAGTTCTTTTCGAGTTTCATGAACGTTCAATTGAGGGTCAAATGTAAGCAATACCCGCGACGCTAAGCCATCTCAGGGGCCAGAGCGCGACTGCCTTCGGAACGAGAATGTCGGTAGGCAAGGGCTGCTTTGATGAAATGTACAAAAATGGGGTGCGGGTTTTCCACCGTGCTCTTAAGCTCCGGGTGATACTGAACACCTATAAAGAAAGGATGAGAAGGGATTTCAACAATCTCAACCAAGTTCGTCTCTGGATTTACACCACTGGCTTTTAGTCCCGCTGCTTCCATCGAAGCCAGGTATTTATTATTGAACTCCCAGCGATGGCGATGGCGCTCCGATATCATCTCGCTGCCATAGATCTGGTGTGCCAATGTTCCAGGCTCGATCTTGCAAGGATAGGCGCCCAATCGCATGGTCCCCCCCTTGCTGGTGATGGTTTTTTGCGCTTCCATCAGATCAATCACCGGATCGGGGGTTTCTGGATTCATCTCCGTTGAGTGTGCTGATTTCAATCCTAATACATTCCGAGAAAATTCAATAACCGACATCTGCATGCCCAGACAAATTCCAAAGAAAGGCAACCCGTTTTCACGGGCATACTGCACAGCCAGTATTTTTCCGTCAATACCGCGATGACCAAATCCCGGCGCCACCAATAACCCATCTAATCCATTGAGTTGATCTGCAACGGTGTCTGAAGTGATGAACTCACTATGTATGCTTTGTATTTCTACTTTGCACTCGTTGACTGCACCGGAATGGATGAACGCTTCAAGTATCGACTTATACGCATCCTGTAATTCCATGTACTTCCCAATCAATCCGATCGTCACCTTTGAGGTAGGATGCATCAGTTTATCCAAAAACTTTTTCCATACACTCATGTCAGGCTCTGGAAACCAGGTAATATTCAATTTCTTTAAAACAATCACATCCAATTGCTCTTGTTGCATCAGCAAGGGGACTTCATAAATGCTTTTCGCATCTGCCGCTTCGATCACCGAATCGGGCTTCACATTACAGAATAAGGCTATCTTGTTTTTCAATTCTTTGGAAAGCGGCTGCTCCGTCCTGCACACTATAATATCCGGATGCACGCCATTCTCACTCATCATTTTTACGCTGTGCTGTGTTGGTTTAGTCTTAAGTTCCTTTGCTGCCTTCAAATAGGGAACCAACGTGAGATGCACGACCAGACAATCGCCGTCGGGAAGCTCCCACTGCAACTGACGAACCGCTTCGATGAATGGGAGACTTTCGATGTCGCCTACTGTTCCTCCTATTTCGGTGATGATGATATCGTAACCTGAAGTGGAGAGCAATTGCATCCTTCGCTTGATCTCATCGGTGATGTGCGGAATCACTTGCACCGTCTTTCCCAAATAAGCTCCCTCTCGCTCTTTATTAATGACCGATTGATAAATGCGTCCGGTTGTTACGTTGTTGGCTTGGGTAGTATAAATATTTAAAAAACGCTCATAGTGTCCCAAGTCAAGATCAGTCTCAGCACCATCCTCTGTAACATAGCACTCACCGTGTTCATATGGATTGAGAGTGCCGGGATCCACATTGATGTATGGATCGAATTTTTGAATGGTCACTTTGAAGCCCCTGGCTTGAAGCAACTTGGCCAAGGAAGCAGAAATAATGCCTTTACCCAAAGAAGAGGTAACTCCTCCTGTTACGAAAATATACTTGGTCATAGAAAAAGGACCGCCAAAGCAATTTTTGAAACTTCAGGAGGTCGTACAAACATACCATTATTTTGAAACATGGTGAAGACGTTTTTCACATTTTTGCTCACAGAGAATGATGATTGGAAATGCATTGAGCAAAGGACTGCTTGGGCTCCTTAAATGTTATCCGTTCATACGAGAACCGATGCTGGTATCGTAGGCGGTTTTCCAAGACTGTATTGCACCCCAGTCGCTACCATCAACCAAAACTTTCGTTGCAACCACCTTCCCTATTGAGGCATGTGCTATAGCGGAGTTGCGCATCTTGGCCTCAAAATTCGCTTGGTTGTCAGCTGCTACAGAAACCACCACACGGCTTTGACCTTCTCCAAACCAATAGGCATCTGAACGGATTGAAGGATCATGCTGCTTCACTTCAAACCCAACCTCATTGATCATTGCAGATTCCAATAAGGTAATGAAGAGTCCCCCTTCGCTGATATCGTGTGCAGAAAGAATGTGTTTTTCAGAAATGAGTTGCGCAACAATGGATTGGACTGCATACTCTTCATCCAAATCAAAATGCGGTGCAGGCGAATGTTCGATTCCACAAAGCTTGTGAAGGTATTCTGATGAATGAATGTCTTGCGTGGCAGTCCCAATGAGATAAATGATATCGCCTTCCCGTTTGAAGTCCATACTCATCTTGTGATCAAGGCTGTCCAATAAGCCTACCATACCAATTGTTGGAGTAGGATATACCGCACCTTCGGGATGCTGATTGTAAAAACTCACATTCCCTCCGGTTACAGGGGTATCAAATTTTTTGCAGGCATCGCCCATACCTTTTAAGGCATGAACAAACTGATAATACACCTGAGGATCATAGGGATTTCCAAAGTTCAAGCAGTTGGTTACTCCCAGTGGCGTTCCCCCACTGCAAACTATGTTGCGTGCCGCCTCACTTACTGCAATCATAGCCCCTTTGTAGGGATCGGCATATACATAGCGGCTGTTGCAATCGGTTGTAACTGCCAACGCTTTACCGGTTTCTTTCACCAAAAC
>JAFMES010000188.1 GCA_017856605.1 Chitinophagaceae bacterium | reverse complement strand
TCCTCGTGGAACAATCTATCAGATTTCTTTTGATACTTCTGAAAATAGACTTTTCATTATTGAAAGCTATACTCCCATTCGTTTTCCTAAACGGTATTTAAATGAACTTGGACAACTAATGGAACACGCTCCATTTTGTGAAAGAGATATACGGCGTCCACAAGAACTTAAAACGCATGATGAGGAGGGGGACTTTAAAATTCTTATTAAAAAGCAGGGGCTAATTTATCCATACATCTATGGCACTCATCCCTTCGATTTTATTGGTTGGGACGGATATCATTATCCATGGATATTTTCTATTCATAATTTTGAACCAATAACTGGCCGTATTCACCAACCACCTCCTGTTCATCAAACATTTGAAGCTGGAAACTTTGTTGTTTGTTCATTTGTTCCACGCAAATATGATTATCATCCTCTGGCCATCCCGGCTCCATATAACCATAGTAATGTAGACAGTGATGAGGTTCTTTACTATGTGGATGGAGATTTTATGAGTCGGAAGTCAGTTGTAAAAGGACAAATAACACTCCACCCTGGAGGAATTCCGCACGGTCCTCATCCCGGTAGTGTTGAGAAAAGTATTGGTAAAGAAAAAACAGAAGAATTAGCTGTAATGATTGACCCGTTCAGGCCTTTGATGTTGACCGAATATGCTCTTGAAATAGAAGACGAGTCGTATCACAAAAGCTGGCAACACAATATTGAGTAATATGCATACAGAATCTCATGATTTTTTACCATTGTTGGGGACTGATTTTGTAGAATTTTATGTGGGAAATGCAAAGCAGGCTGCACATTATTATAAGACCGCCTTTGGTTTTCAAGGATTAGCTTATTCTGGTCCTGAAACCGGCGATCGCGAAAAAGTTTCCTATGTACTTAAGCAAGACAAAGTTCGTATCATTTTGACAACTGCTTTACGTCCTGATCATTCAATTGCTAAACATACCCAATTTCATGGTGATGGAGTTAAGTCAATTGCATTGACTGTGGAGGATGCACGTGAAGCTTTTGTGCAAACGACAAGCAGGGGTGCTAGGCCATATAAAGAGCCAATCGAAATTCGCGATGAGCATGGAACTATTGTAATGAGTGGTATACATATTTATGGTGATACTGTTCACTTATTTATTGAGAGAAAGAATTACTCAGGAATATTTTTACCTGGTTTTCGTTCGTGGCATACTGAATACAATCCGGAGCCAGTCGGCCTCAGGTACATCGATCATTGTGTAGGAAATGTTGGTTGGAATGAAATGAACCCTTGGGTTCAATTTTATGAAAACGTAATGGGGTTTAAAAATATTTTGACGTTTGACGATAAACAAATTTCTACTGAATATTCGGCACTAATGAGTAAAGTGATGAGTAATGGGAATGGGTTTGTTAAGTTTCCCATTAATGAGCCAGCTAAAGGTAAAAAGAAGTCGCAAGTAGAAGAGTATTTGGATTTTTATGGTGGTCCTGGTGTTCAGCACATCGCTATAGCTACGGATAATATCATGGAGACTGTAATTAAATTACGTTCACGAGGGGTAGAATTTCTTCAAGTACCAGGCGCATACTATGATGATTTAGCTACTCGTGTTGGACCCATAGAAGAAGATATCGATAAACTTCGTCCATTAGGTATTTTGGTAGATCGGGATGACGAAGGGTATCTTCTTCAAATCTTTACTAAACCAGTTGAAGATCGGCCTACTTTATTTTATGAAATTATTCAGCGCAGAGGAGCCCGTTCTTTTGGAGCAGGAAATTTTAAGGCCCTATTTGAGGCACTGGAAAGAGAACAGGAATTGAGAGGAAATCTTTAGTGAGAATAATTTAAATTGGAATCAGAAAGTATCATATAAAAGAAATCATTCGTAATAGTTGACCACATGTCTGATCTGCCTGAAATTTTGTGGGAAGCATCTTTGCAGCAAAAACAGGCTTCGCATCTTCATCGTTTTATTCAGTGGTTGCAGACTCAAAAGGGATTAACGTTTACTGATTATCAAGCTTTGCATCAATGGAGCGTTACAGACATTAATGCTTTCTGGTGTTATTTTGTTGAATATGCAGAGCTATTTGAGTATAAGAAAGAAAAAGCCGTCGTAGTAAAGAGCAATACTGACTTTATACATGCAAAGTGGTTTGAAGGAATTCAGGTCAATTATGCTGAATATATATTTCGAAATTCGAACGATCGCTTTCCGGCTTTAATTTTTTCCCAAGAATCAACTGAACAATTGATTGAGATTTCTTGGCGTCAACTGTATGCAAACGTTGCAAGTCTTTCTTCTTGGATGAAGCAAGTTGGGATTAAAAAAGGAGATAGAGTTGTTTCGGTTTTACCCAATATACCTGAAAGTGTAATTGCATTTCTTGCTGCACAAAGTATTGGTGCAATTTGGAGCAGTTGCTCTCCTGATTTTGGGAATGATGCAATTGTTCAGCGTTTTGCTCAAGTAGAGCCCTCATTATTGATCGCTTCAGTTACTACAACATATAATGGTAAGGTTTATGATAAAACAGAACAGATCAATTACTTAAAAAACTCTATACGTTCTCTTAACCATGTCATTGTTCTTAATTCTATCGATAAAGAATCTACTAATTCGGTTTTCACTGAATGGGATACTGTAATGCAAATAAATGGAGGAGTTTTGTCTTTCGAACCACTTTCATTCGATCATCCCATATGGATCTTGTATTCATCCGGCACTACGGGATTACCTAAAGCCATAACTCATTCTGTTGGAGGAAATCTTATTGAGCATATAAAAGTTTTGACTTTACATTGGGATGTGAATCCAGGAGAGCGATTTTTTTGGTATTCTACTACTGGGTGGATGATGTGGAATTTCTCAGTGGCTTCTCTTTTAGTAGGAGCTACTTTAGTAATTTATGATGGTTCTCCAAGCTATCCAACTATCAATCGTTTATGGAATTTAGCTGAATCAGCTAAAATCCATCACTTGGGTTTGGGCGCTGCATTTTTAATTCATTGTCAGCAATCGCAATTAAACGCAGATGATAAACATTTTTCAAATTTAAGAACCATCGGCGCTACTGGCTCACCTTTAACTCCTGAAGCGTTTAGATGGGTATACAACAATATCAAGTCAGATGTTTGGTTAATTTCTTTTAGTGGTGGAACTGATGTGTGCTCTGGATTTGTTGGAGGGTCTATCTTACTGCCAGTTGTAGAAGGAGAAATACAATGCCGGCTATTAGGATGCGACTTAGATGCTGTAGATGAAATGGGCAATGGAGTAAAAGATAGGCTAGGTGAAATGGTTATTAGAAAACCAATGCCCAGTATGCCATTGTATTTTTGGAAAGATACCAATCACACAAAATATAGGGATAGCTACTTTGAAAAGTACCCGGGTATTTGGTGGCATGGTGATTTTATAATTATCAAAAGCAGTGGGAGTATAGTAGTAATGGGTAGATCAGATGCTACTCTTAATCGTGATGGAGTTCGAATTGGTACAGCTGAAATTTATCGTGTTTTAAACCAATTGTCATATATTAATGATAGCTTGATAGTGTGTTTAGAGAGAGAAAATGGCACTTTTCATATGCCGTTGTTTGTAAAATTCAATTTAGGTTCTACATTAACGAATACAGTTGAGGCCGAAATCAAATCCATTTTGAGAAAACAATGTTCACCCAGGCATGTACCTGATGTGGTATATGCTGTAGAAGATATACCTTATACAATTAGTGGAAAAAAAATGGAAATACCGGTAAAACGAATTCTGATGGGTGTGCCTATTGATGAATCGGCCAGCCTTAGTTCGGTATCAAATCCATCCGCATTGTATGGTTTTACGCAGTACATTCTGCCAGAATATCGACTTAGAAATCAAGTTTAGTTTATTTAATTTTATATAATAAATGGTTGAAATGAAAACATTCAAGTTGCTATTACTGATATTGATTGCTACAATATCTAATTTATCTGCTCAGACTAATATCGATGCTGTAAAAGGAGTTATTAACCGCTTGTTTGACGGTATGCGAAATGGAGACTCAGCGGAGGTGGCGTCTTTGTTTA
>JAFMES010000025.1 GCA_017856605.1 Chitinophagaceae bacterium | reverse complement strand
TAGATTTTGCCCTGTGTAGCAGGGACTCAACGGCGGAAAGACTGGTCTGCATGATTTCGGATACTTCATGATAACTAAGCCCTTCCAATTTGTTCAGCAAAAACGCTATTCTCTGATTTTCAGGAAGTTGTTGTATTGCTTTGAACAGCATTCCTGCCTTTTCCCGGTTATCCAAAACCACCCCGGGATGCTCAAAATCCGGTAAATCTAGGGTGGGTTGATTGTCCTCTCCAAAAATGGGACTTAAAAACCCAAATCGTTTCTTCCTCTTCTTCCGCCGCAGGAATTCCAGGGCTGTGGTTACCGCTACCCGATAAACCCATGTGGAGAGAGCGGACTCGCCTTTAAACTGCTGTATAGCCTCAAATACTTTTACAAACACATCCTGGGTCACATCCTCAGCATCCTCTCGATTCTGGAGGAAACCCAATACCGTATTGAATACAAGCGACTGTCGGGATTCCACCAGTTCCCGAAAGGCCATTCCATCCCCCGACTTCAACCGTTGTATGAGTTCCAATTCCGTCACGTAAGACAAATGTAATTATGGATTAAAGATAGGGTAGAAGATTTCGCTCCCATAATTTCATTATGTTTGAAAAAAACCGAAATATGAGCTCATTTGAATGGAAAGGAGTGTTCCCTGCATTGTTGACTCCTTTTGATGATAAGGATCAGGTTGACCTTGCGATGTATGAAAAAAATTTAACAGCTCAGGTGGATGCCGGTGTTAGCGGCATCATCATCGGCGGATCTCTCGGGGAAGCCAGCACCATCACCGTGGAAGAAAAGGAACAGTTGGTAAAATTTTCTGTCGCACATCTGGGCGGGAACATTCCTGTCATCATGAATATTGCAGAAGGCTCTACCCGTGAAGCAAAACGTCAGGCATCACTCGCTCGTTCCTGGGGTGCCAGCGGCTTGATGCTGTTGCCTCCCATGCGGTATAAATCAGATGATCGTGAAACAGTTACTTTTTTCATGGATGTTGCAAAATCAACAGAACTGCCCATCATGATTTATAATAATCCGGTTGACTATAAAATTGAAGTCACACTGGATATGTTCGCAGAACTCTCCACGCTGCCTCACATCAATGCCATCAAAGAATCTACACGAGATGTATCCAATGTCACGCGACTAAAAAACCGTTTTGGCGATCGATTTTCCATCCTCTGCGGTGTAGATACGCTGACAGTTGAAGAATTGGCTTTAGGTGCAGACGGTTTGGTGGCGGGACTGGTAGACGCGTTTCCTAAGGAGACTGTTGTTTTGTATAACCTTGTCAAATCCGGGAAAATGGAGGAGGCCATTCAACTCTATCGCTGGTTCATGCCCTTATTGGAATTGGATATCCATCCTAAGTTGGTACAATACATAAAGCTCGCAGCTGCACAAACCGGAATCGGTTCTGAACATGTTCGTGCGCCGCGTCTTCCATTGATTGGAGAAGAACGCCAACGTATTTTGCATGTCATTCAAACTGCGCTAGCCAATCGTCCACAACTCTGATCCGAAAAAGAAACACACCATGTTCAAAGACGCAACCCTACTGGAAGTGGAAGATGCCATGCACCGATCGTGCAATGCATTCAAACTATTTAAAAAGACATCACTGGCAACGCGCGCCGCACTGATGCGTACCATTGCAAAAGAACTTGAAGCGTTGGGCGACCACGTGATTGAGCTGGCAATGCGGGAAACCCATCTTCCGGAAGGGCGACTCAAAAACGAACGTGCCCGGACCATGCACCAATTGGTCAGTTATGCTAACGCATGCGAACGAGGTGATTGGCTCAATGTGAGCATGTGCTCTGCTTCCCCTGATCGCGTTCCCCCACGTCCAGATATTCGTAAGACCATGACTCCACTTGGTCCGGTTGTCGTGTTTGGCTCCAGTAATTTTCCTTTTGCCTATTCCACTGCAGGGGGTGATACTGCCTGTGCCCTGGCGGCTGGTTGTACCGTTGTGTTGAAGGCACATCCTGCACACCCTGAGACATCCGAATGTGTTGCCCAGGCAATTGCAAAGGCATTGGAAATTCATCGTCTTCCCAAAGATGTATTCATCCACCTACATGGAGCATCGTTCTCAGTAGGAGAGGCCTTAGTAAAAAATCAACATACCAAAGCTGTTGGATTCACTGGGTCCTATTCTGGTGGAATGGCACTATTCAATTGGGCACAGCAACGTAAAGAACCCATTCCTGTTTTTGCTGAAATGGGAAGCGTTAATCCGGTTTATCTGTTCAATGAAAAGCTCTCTGCAGATGCAGTTACTGTCGCACAGCAATATGCAGATTCCATTACGTTGGGCGTGGGACAATTTTGTACCAATCCTGGAATATTGATTGGGATTGATTCTCCCGCTCTGCACCGATTTATAGAAGAACTTGCTAGTCGCATGAACGCAATTCCTGAAGGAAAAATGCTTCACGATGGCATCGCCAAAGCTTATGAACAGCGCTCTTCGCGGGCCATGACTCAAAAAGGGGTAAAAGTAATGACCGATCCAGGTCGCAAACCCTCTGCAAAAAGTTGTTCTGCATTGCTTTTATCGGTAACTGCTTCCAGTTTCTTAGAAAATTCGATTCTGCATGAAGAAGTATTTGGCCCCTGTTCACTGCTGGTAATTTGCAATGATGCTTCAGAAATGAAAAGGGTTGCTGAGTCGCTCGAGGGACAACTTACTTCTTCGGTCATTGCAACGGAAGGTGAATTAAAGCAACACCAGGAACTTCTTTCAATTATTCAATGTAAATGTGGTCGCATTATATTCAATGGAGTACCAACCGGTGTGGAAGTATGTCAAGCCATGCAACATGGGGGTCCGTTTCCTGCAACTACTGATTCCCGTTTTACTTCTGTTGGACCTGATGGCATTCGCCGCTTCGCTCGTCCCATATCTTATCAGAATTTTCCAGATGAATTATTACCCGATGAACTCAAATCGGCAAACCCATTGGGAATCAATCGCACGCTTGAATGAAAATTATATCATTAGTTCTCAGTTTTTTTATCACCATAGGGGTACTCGCACAGCAGACTCCAGATCCAACGCATCCCGTGTTACGACAAGCACTGAGGAGCATCGATAGTTTTCGCATCGCTGAACGTAAGATCGATGCACAGTCCGGATTTCCGTTGGGTCTTCATACGGCAGAGAAATCAAAACGGAGCTATGATTTTTATATTCAATTGGATAGGCGCATTCGCTCCATCCCCGCATCTGAACTGAACTTCACAGATGAGATCAATGCAGAATTATTGTTGTACAGTTTTGAAGATGAAATTTCCGAATACCGATTCAAGTCGTATCTCAATCCCATTTTATCCGAAGGTGGATTTCATACCCAAGTGGCAGGTATGGCCAATCAGCTCATTCGGACAAGAAAAGATGCAGAGGAATTGCTGAAGCGGTATGCGGACTTACCCCGTTACATGGAGGAACATTTTCAACTCATGCGGGAGGGACTCCAGCTGGGTATTGCACAACCTGTTGATGTGGTAAAAAGTTTCAGCAATACCTACGAAGTGTATATTGTTTCTTCACCAGAGCAATCAGCCTTCTGGAAACCATTTGCAAAACGGCCCACTGCTATTTCCGAAGAGGAATGGCAGGTTATACAACAAGATGCAAAGCGTTCCATCATGGATCGCGTGGTAACAGCTTATCGAGCAGTCAAGACCTTTTTTGAAACGGAGTACCTTCCAAAAGCTCCAAAAACACCTGGTGTTTCTCACTTTCCTGACGGCCTCAAATTTTATCAAGATCGTGTAGCGCATTTTACAACTACTGATTTAGGATACGATTCTATTTATTCCATTGGGCTGAGCGAAGTAAAACGCATCCATACCGCCATGATGGCTGTCAAAGACAAAGTTGGGTTCAAGGGAACCCTGCAAGAATTCATTCAATCCCTACGCACCGATCCGCGCTTTTATCCAAAGTCCGGAGAAGAGTTGCTCA
This sequence comes from Chitinophagaceae bacterium, assembly GCA_017856605.1. GTDB lineage: Bacteria > Bacteroidota > Bacteroidia > Chitinophagales > Chitinophagaceae > Pollutibacter. The sequence continues at coordinate 13,064 of JAFMES010000025.1, read as the reverse complement.
AAGAGGCCTCTTACATAGCAAAAAAGATCGATGGAAAACTGCCGCAATTATTTGGACGCTTACCCCGACAACCGTACGGAGTAGAACCAGTTCCAGAAGCCATTGCTCCCACCTATACTGCGGGACGTTATTCACCTGCTCCAATCAACAGTAACCGAGCAGGACACTATTGGGTGAACCTCTACAACCTGCCATCGCGAACAATGTACACGCTTGAAGCTTTGACCTTGCATGAGGCAGTTCCAGGACACCATCTTCAAATGTCGCTTACCCAAGAACTGGAAAATCTGCCGGCATTCAGAAGAAATCTCTATGTAAATGCTTTTGGAGAGGGGTGGGGATTGTATGCAGAATCACTGGGGTATGAAATTGGTTTGTATAAAGATCCTTACAGCGAATTCGGACAACTTACCTACGATATGTGGAGAGCATGCCGACTGGTTATTGATGTAGGCGTGCATGCAAAAGGTTGGTCGCGACAACAGGCAGTCGATTACCTCGCCAATAACACAGCGTTGTCTCTGCACGAAGTCAACACAGAAGTCAATCGATACATTGCTTGGCCGGGACAAGCATTGGCCTATAAAATGGGAGAGTTAAAAATTAAGGAGCTACGCAAACGCACACAAGCGGCGCTGGGTGAAAAATTTGACGTTAGGAAATTTCACGATCTTTTACTCTCCGAAGGAACACTTACGCTGCGGTTGATGGACAAACTAATTGATAAATACATCGAAAGCAATAAATAGCCGCTCACCCAATAAGCAATGCTTGGGATGAAGCGTTCAGCGCCAAACCAACCTTGAGTAGAATAAATTAGGTAACATCCGAAACTGCATTTCAGCAATTCCCATCCTGCGGCCCATTTGCTTCCATCCATCAATTCGGTCATGGAATAGATGTACAAGAAAATGAAAAGTCCGTAATAGAACATGCCTGGACTCCCAATGGCCGCTATGTTTGCCAACAGATAGGATACAAAAAGCAAGACCATGAGGATCTGTATGAACGACCAGGTCTGCAAAGCTTTACTGGCGTGAGGATCGTATTTCTCGAATTGATATACATTTTCGATTTTGTAAACCGGATATTGTTCTGCAACATCAGCTGGTCGCCAGCCCGTTGGCATGAACCAAATCTTTAATTTATCGTTCCAGTTTTTTGTCCTCCACGCGTCTTTAATCAATAACCAAAAATGCTGAAAATTAATGCGGATCGGATTCCAGGTAGCGGCTGGTCGCGTGATCCCATATACGGGAGGAATAGTGTCTTCTTCTTCTTTAAAAGTTCCAAAGAGCTTGTCCCAAATAATGAAGACCTGTGAATAATTTTTATCGATGTACTCTGGATTGATGGCGTGATGCACTCGGTGATGCGAAGGGGTAACGATGACATTTTCTAGCACACCCATCTTGCCAATGTGCTGTGTATGGTACCAAAATTGAATAAATAGGTGAAGGGGAGCAACGACAGCAATAACATTTCCAGGTACACCCAGCAGAGCTGCAGGAATCAGAAAGAATGTGAAAATTCGGAAGTAAACGGAAATGCTTTGTCGAAGTGCACATGCCAAATTGAATTCTTCACTGCTGTGATGAACGATGTGTGCATTCCAGAAAACATTGGTCGTGTGTTGAATCCGATGAATCCAATAACCGGAGAAATCAAGTGCGATGAATGCAATGACATAGAGCCAGATCGCGTCTTCAATATGAATGAGTGCAAGATGATTGTAAAGCCAACCGTAGCTGATGATGGCTACACTGAGTCCCAATACATCCTTGATCACATTGGTTACTCCGGAACTTAGCGAGGCGACCATATCCATGATCCGTACCGTATCCTGCCCTTTTTTCCACCCATACCATTTTTCAAATAGTACCAGTAGTAAAAAAATCGGCATGGCTATTAACAGCACGTTACCGTATGTCTCCATTATCGATCGGTTTTCATCACAATTTCGTTCATTTTGGTTAATTTGTACAACCATGCCTACTGCTCCACTTTCTCTTTCCCAATTTCGAACCGAACACCGGCTGGAAGGTCATGTTTTTCATTGCGTAGATGCCCATACCTGCGGGAACCCAGTGCGTTTAGTGGTTTCAGGTGGACCTTCCTTGGAGGGGTCAACAATGAGTGAAAAACGGCAACATTTCTTGAAAGAGTACGATTGGATTAGAAAAGGACTGATGTTTGAACCCCGTGGTCACGATATGATGAGCGGAAGTATTCTTTACCCACCGCATGATCCTGAAAATGATTTTGCCATTCTGTTCATAGAAACCAGCGGATGCTTACCCATGTGTGGTCATGGTACCATCGGCACCATTACCGCTGCAATTGAATCGGGATTGATTCACCCCAAATCTCCCGGTAAGATTCGAATGGAGGCTCCGGCGGGATTGGTACAAATTGAATACGGAATGAATGGCAATAAAGTCAGTTACGTAAAGTTGACCAATGTACCTGCATATTTAGATCAGGAGAAACTTTCCGTGGATTGTCCCGGTTTAGGCGAAATCACCGTCGATGTTGCATACGGAGGTAATTTTTATGCCATAGTGGATGAACAAACAAATTTCAAAGGACTACAACATTATACTGCGGATCAATTGGTAAGTATGGCAAGGACTCTACGCAAGAACATCAATGCTCGGTATTCGTTTGTGCACCCTCACGATCCTACCATTCATTCCTGCAGCCACATTTTATGGTGCGGTGAAGTATTGGATTCAAGTTCCACTGCTCGAAATGCTGTTTTCTATGGCGATAAGGCAATTGATCGTTCTCCCTGTGGAACCGGTACCAGTGCGCGCATGGCGCAGTGGTATACACACGGAAAAATAAAAAAGGGAGATGCGTTCATTCATGAAAGCATCATTGGAAGTACGTTTATTGGTCGAATCGAAGAAGAAGTATCGGTAAACGGAAAACCAGCCATTCGTCCCTCTATTCAAGGATGGGCGAAAGTATATGGACACAACACCATTTCGATTGATCCTCATGATGACCCCTATGCTCACGGTTTTCAAGTAATATAAAACGTTCTCATGCATTGCCGATTATTTCTATTGTTCGTTTGGATTGCTCAGTTAGCATTTTCTCAACAAGCGAATCATGAATTATGGTTTGATCGACCAGCCGCTTATTTTGAAGAAGCCCTTCCAATTGGAAACGGTCGCATTGGTGCCATGATCTATGCCGGTACTTCGGTGGACCGCATTTCGTTGAATGAATCATCCCTCTGGAGCGGATATCCGGTTGATCCCAACATGAATCCCACTGCAAAAAACTACTTGCCGCTAATTCGACAAGCGTTGTTCAGTGAGAACTACAAATTAGCAGATAGCCTTACTCGATTCATTCAAGGCAAGTACTCCGCTTCTTATGAGCCACTGGGGAACCTCATGATCATGACCGACTCCAAAGATCCTATCAGTTACCGGAGGTCATTGAATATGGAGAATGGCATTGCCCGTTTGGATTATGAGGCCGATGGTACATTGTATACGCGTGAGTACTTTGTTTCGCATCCGCATCAACTTCTGTTTATTCGGATGCAGTCAAAAGGAAAACGTAAAATGAATGTTGGCTTTCAGATGAACAGTCTTCTTCCATACAGAACGGAAGCCGAATTGAATGCATTTGCTGCATTTAAAAATACATTGAGTATGAGAGGAATTGCTCCATCATTGGCGGAACCCGTTTATCGAGGACCCATTCCAAAATCGGTTCTATTTGACTCATCACGTTCCATGCGTTATGCTGCACAGCTGAGTGTTATTCAAACGGATGGCAAGGTTACAACAACCGACTCTGCATTGAATGTAAGCGATGCATCTGTATTGGTAGTCTGTGTATCACTTGCCACCAGTTTCAATGGATACGATAAGAATCCTGCATCAGCCGGAAAAGATGAATGGAAAGAAGTTCAAGATCGTATTCGTTCAATAAAAGGAGTTTCATTTGCGCGCATCTGGGATGAACACAGGAATGATTTTTCAAAATATTATTCACGCGTGCAACTTTCGTTGGGTGGTGAGCATCGTTCAGATGTACCGACCGATAAGCGACTGAAAGATTTTGCAGCGGGGAGAAGCGACAATGGATTGATTGAACTGTATTATCAATTTGGTAGGTATTTACTGATTAGCTCCTCTCGCACACCTGGAATTCCTGCAAATCTTCAAGGAATTTGGAATGAACAAGTTCGTCCCCCTTGGAGCAGTAACTATACCATCAATATCAACACAGAAATGAATTACTGGCCGGCAGAAACAACCAATCTGTCGGAAATGCACGAATCCTTATTTGGATTTTTAGAGAACTTGAGTAAAACCGGGACTATTTCAGCACAATCTTTTTATGGTTTAGAAGGATGGGTTGCGCATCACAATAGTGATGTATGGGCCATTTCAAATCCGGTTGGAGATTTTGGAAACGGAAATCCCGTTTGGGCCAATTGGACGATGGGAGGCACATGGCTTTCCACTCACCTCTGGGAACATTATTTGTTTACGCGGGATGCAAACTTTCTTCGCAACAGGGCGTATCCCATCATGAAAGGTGCTGCGCTATTCTGCCTTCAATTTCTGGTGGCTGATCCGCAGGGTAAGTTGGTCACTGCCCCAGCCACATCCCCCGAAAATGTCTTTATAAATGATAAAGGATTTAAAGGGGCTGTGTTGTTTGGAGCAACAGCTGATCTGGCCATGATTCGTGAATTATTTACTCAAACCATAGCGGCAAGTGATGTATTGCAAACTGACCGGCCATTTGCAGATCAACTCAAAAAGGCGCTCATGCAGTTGCATCCATATACCGTGGGCAAAAAAGGGAATTTGCAAGAGTGGTATTACGACTGGGAGGATGCAGATCCCAAGCATCGGCACATCTCTCATTTGTTTGGCGTATATCCAGGAAGTTCGATCACGATGAACACCACACCGGATTTGGCAAAAGCGGTCAAGCGTTCGTTGGAACTACGCACCAATAATGGAACCGGGTGGAGTATTGCATGGAAAATTGGACTCTGGGCTCGTTTACGCGATAGTCAAATGGCCTACGATGCCATTAAGAAAATCATGACCTATTATCCGGCTGATCAAAACGAAACCCGTATGTCGGGTGGTGGGACCTATCCTAATTTGATGGACGCACATCCTCCTTTTCAAATCGATGGGAATTTTGGTGCAACAGCAGGGATTACGGAAATGTTGCTGCAAAGTCACGATGGAGAAATTCGGTTGCTCCCGGCATTACCAGCGGAATGGGCAAACGGTTCAGTAAAGGGAATCAAAGCACGTGGAGGATATACGGTGGATTTTTCGTGGCAGCACGGAAAATTAAAATCAGTACAAGTGCATTCCGATGGAAAACTTCCTGCCGTGTTAGTTTATGGAAATTCAAAATGGGAACTTCAACCAAACAAATCGTTATCCTTTAAAATCAAATCATGAGCAACAATTCCATTCGAGTACAGCTGAAAAATATTTTTTCAATCTTTTTGTTGGTGTTTGCTGTGCATGCAGCAATAGCCCAATCGTCGATTTGGACTCCCGAAAAAGCCAATCAATGGTATGCTCAGCAACCGTGGTTGGTCGGAGCAAATTTTCTTCCCAGTACTGCCATCAATCAGTTGGAAATGTGGCAGGCCGAATCATTTGATCCGGTTACCATTTCCCGTGAACTGGAATGGGCTGCTGGCATCGGCATGAATGTAATGCGGGTCTACTTGCACGATATTGCTTGGCAAATTGACCCCAGCGGATTTAAGAAGCGCATGAACGATTTCCTTGCAATCGCTGCAAAGCACAAAATAAAAATACTGTTCACCATTTTGGATGATTGCTGGAATCCGGATGCCTATCCAGGAAAACAGCCAGATCCCAAACCCGGTGTACACAACAGCGGATGGGTAAGGAGTCCCACTATTGCCATTCACGATAACCCCCTTCGTTGGAATATCATTGAAGCGTATGTGAAAGATGTCTTGTCTAGTTTTAAGGACGATAAACGCATCTTGATGTGGGATCTTTATAATGAACCTGGAAACAGTGGATATGGATTGAGTTCGTTTGAGCTGTTGAAAAATATGTTTGAGTGGGCTTGGTTTGTGCGTCCATCACAGCCGATCAGCTCGGGTACGTGGTACGACAATAAAACATTCAATGATTATGTAGTGACGCACTCAGATGTGATTACGTTTCACAATTACAACGATGCGGCAAATCTCGAGAAAGAAATAGTGGAGAAACTGAAGTTAGGTCGACCGCTTATTTGTACTGAATACATGGCCAGGACCCGCAACAGTACGTTTCAAGATTGTTTGCCGGTATTTAAAAAATACAAGGTGGGTGCTATTAATTGGGGACTGGTAGCGGGCAAGAGCAATACCATTTATCAATGGGGAAAGCCCATACCCAATGGAGCTGAACCGGAGTTGTGGTTTCACGATGTGTTTAGAAAAGATGGAACGCCGTACAAAAAAGATGAAGTAGAGGTAATTAAAAAACTCACATGGGGAAAATAGTCGTTGCAGGCGGTGGCATCATTGGTATGTGTTGTGCATATTACCTCAACAAAGCAGGATATGAGGTTGCGGTAATTGATCGCGGTAGCATGACTGAAGGGACTTCTTACGGTAATGCCGGATACATTTGTCCCAGTCATTTCATTCCGCTTGCATCCCCTGGCATTGTTGCCAAAGGCTTGCAGTGGATGCTCAGTTCCAGTTCGCCCTTTTATATACGGCCGCGTTTGGACCTTGATCTCATTCGCTGGGGATTGACGTTTTGGAAACGGTCTGGGAAATCAACCATGCATAAAAACATTCCACATCTTCACAACATTTTGCAGTTAAGTCGAACACTGACATCTGAGTTGCGCAATGAACTGGGAGATCATTTTCAGATGAAAGAGATGGGATGTTTGATGTTATATAAATCCTCAACCACGGAGCATCACGAAATCGAGCAAGCTCAGGAAGCAGCTGAATTGCATATTGAGACCCGCATTTTATCGGCAAAAGAAGTGCAGGCAATGGAACCCGATGTGCAGGTAGATGTAAGAGGAGGTGTTTTGTATCCATTTGATGCACACGTGCATCCAGGCGATTTGATGCAGGTCCTGCATCGTCATTTGGTGAGCAATGGTGTGGAATTTCATTTGAATACCTCCATTACTGGTATGGAAACTGCTGGAAGTAAGGTGAAACGCGTGTTGACTAACACTGGAGATTTCGCTTGTGATCAATTGGTTTTGGCAGCGGGATCATGGATGCCGGAGTTGACAAAGATGTTGGGATTCAATTTGCTCATGCAGGCCGGGAAAGGGTATAGCATGACATTTGAACAGGTGAATCGTAATTTACGGTACCCCTCAATTTTAGTCGATGATCGTGTTGCAATGACTCCCTTGGGTAATGATCTTCGGATGGGCGGAACCATGGAAATCAGCGGACTGGATTCTCCGTTGTTGATCAAGCGAGCTGAAGCAATTTTTAAAGCAGCCCGTTCCTATTTTCCTGATTTGCCGGTGCAGTTCCCACAAAAAGAAAAGATTTGGTTTGGCTGGCGACCACTCAGCACGGATGGTTTGCCGTATATTGGTCGCGTTTCCCGCTATTCCAATTTGGTTCTTGCAGGGGGTCACGGTATGCTCGGGATTTCATTGGCTGCGGGCACAGGAAAATTAATTGAAGAAATAGTGGGTGGGCATCCAACTACAATACCAATACACGCATTTGATACTGAACGATAAAATAACATGTATGAAAAAGCTACTCATTGTTTTTTATTTCTGTCTGATTTCAATCGTTGCTAACGCGCAGCGTCTTTCTCAATTATGGTCATCGGATACCACGTTGAGAACTCCTGAATCAGTTTATTACGATGCCAAATACAATCGCCTCTATGTAGCCAATATGGAAGGAGGGGCTTGGGATAAAGACGGAAAAGGTTCTATTTCTATTATGTTGCCTTCTGGTCGGGTGCTGAGTCCGTACTGGGTAACCGGTCTGCATGCCCCCAAGGGGATGGCGATGTTTCAAGATTTTCTCATCGTAGCCGATATTGATTCGGTCGTCATTATCGAGCCCACAAAAGCAGTGGTGATGAAAAAAGTATACATCGAAGGTGCTCAGGCCTTGAATGATTTGACAGTCGACAAGCAAGGAAATATTTATGTTTCAGATTCGCGCACAAAAAAAATTCACAAGATCGATGGCACCAAGCTGGACTCAAAAGTTCACTTGGATAGCTTAAAAGGTCCCAATGGGGTGTTGTTCACCGACCGCACTCTGTATTTTGTGGATGCGGGCGGATTCTATAAACTGGGAAAGGACAAAGAGCGCATTTTGATTGCGGACGGAATGGAGGGTGGAACCGATGGGATAGAACAGGTTGATGAAGAAAATTTTTTAGTGTCTTGCTGGTCGGGTGCAGTCTGGCATGTTAATCTGAAGGGAGAGAAGAAGTTATTGCTGGATACACGTGCAGAAAAAATCAATGCAGCCGATATTGGTTACGACAAAAAAAAGAAGGTGGTTTATGTCCCCACCTTCTATAAGAATACGGTTGTAGCGTATCAATTACAATAACGTTATAATTATTTTATTGCGGTCTCCAAGGATTTTGCCAACTCAGTTCTTCCGGCAGCTTTCAATTTATTGAGGATGCCTTGCAGAATAAAGTTGTTGATGTAAGGAAGTACCTGTTCCTTTACTGAACCAGGGATACTTTCTCTAAATCCGACGATGAGTTCAATTATTTTCTTGACTTTATCATCGTCTTTGACGCCGGCGGCAATCTCTGATAGTTGCTGCAGCATCATGAATTTATCGTTTGATAAAGGCATTTCAGAAAATCGATTGATCATTCTGTCAAGCATTTGTTGATCTCCAGATGCTATCAGAATGCGGTTGATCACTGCATCTAGCTGGCCCTTGGTTTTTTGCAATGACAGGCGTTTTGCTGCACTTGTTGCTTCGGCAGAATCAATTTTATACAATGCTTCCAGTGCGGCGCCGGAAACGGAATACGATGAATCGTCGATGTTAGACATATAAACAGATCGGTACGCAGCATTTTTTGTATTGCCGAGCCAACTGATCATAGCAGCTTTGGTAGGACGGTCCGTTTCTTTTCTGAGCTGATCCACAAGGGTCGATTCTACTGCTTTTTTTACTGCATCTCTTTTTATATCCAATTTACTGAGTGCAAGTTTGCGGATCCCTTCGTAGCGGTCGTTCAACGCTTCTTTTAAAAGTGCTACCGCTTTTGCATCATCCAACTTTCTGCCACAAAAATCAATGGCTTCTCTGCGATCCAAGTAGTTTCCTGCAAAACGGTATTGATGAATATATGCGTCTAGATTTTTATTTTCCTTTTTTTCGGTAAGCAGTACTTTGTCTCCATCAAAATTGATGAGATCAGGTTTAGCGGTAACGGAAAATTGGAGGGTGTCAATATTGTTCTCCACCCATACGCTGTAGCGTTTTTTCGAAGAACCATGGTAGATGTCTACTGCAGTGGGGATGCGAAACGTTTTCCCAGTATTCTGTGTTTGTTTTACGATAACGCGGACAGTTTTTAGTGAATCAATGTATTGATACGTGATATCCAGTTTCGGGTGTCCGCTACCAAAATACCATTGATTAAAATACCAGGTGAGGTCTTTACCGCTTACTTCTTCTAGGGCCAATCGCAAGTGATGAGCTTCCGCTGATTTGAATTTGTTGGTTGTCAGGTAGCGGTTTAATCCTTTGAAGAAAGCACTATCGCCAATAAAATTTCTGAGCATGTGCAGAATTCTTCCGCCTTTTGAATAGCTTACCGCATCAAACATATCTTCTCTGTCGGCATAATAAAAACGTACCAGGTCTTTTTTTGCGTTGTTTCCAAGCAGGTATCCTTGCATGCCGTTAAAATTCTCTTCATCGCCCGCATCCTTACCGTATTTGTATTCATTCCAGAGTGTTTGGCTATAATCTGCAAATGATTCGCTCAGGGTGAGGTTGCTCCAACTTTCGGGAGTAACATAATCTCCAAACCACTGGTGAAAGAGTTCATGGGCAATAGTTCCTTCCCAGATATTTCCATCGGTCAGTTCACGTGCATCTTGTTGTGCGCCTTCCTGATGCAGTGTTGCAGTGGTGTTTTCCATGGCTCCAGAAACATAGTCGCGTCCCACCATCTGGCTGTATTTAACCCAGGGAAAGTCAACTCCAGTAATCTTCGAGAAATAGGTCATCATTTCCGGAGTATTGCCAAATATTTTTTTGGCAACGGGACCGTATTCTTTCTCAACATAGTAATTCACTTCTTTCCCTCTCCAGGTGTCTTTGGCTACAGCAAAATCTCCAACGCCTACAAAAAAAAGATAGGGTGCATGGGGGAGTTCCATTTTCCAATAATCCGTCCGAGTGCCATCTGTATTCTTTTTTTGTGAAACGAGTTTACCGTTGCTGAGGGTTACATACTTATCGGGAACGGTAAGAAGTGTTTCCTGTGTAGTTTTTTGTTGGGTTTGATCGATGGTAGGAAACCAAACTGAACTCGACTCGGTTTCGCCTTGTGTCCAGATTTGGGTCGGCTTATTTTTATCTTCTCCTTTTGGGTTGATGAAATAGAGTCCCTTGGCTCCGAGCATCGCATCCATTCCCATCATCTTTTCGTATTCATCCGGTTTGGCTGTATAGGAGATGTATACTGTATAGCGTTGCTTTTCGGTGTAGGATTTATCCAGCTGTATGGAGAGTTGTTGTTGATCATAGGTGTAGTTAAGGGATTTTTTGGTTGCATTGGGACCCATTATGGCAATCTCATGAATGTCCATTCCTTTGGCATCGAGGTGCAACGAGTCCGTTGGGTAAAAATGCGGCTGCAGGGTAATCCAGGCCTTTCCAAGCACGTGAGCTTTCTGATAGTCAAAACGCAGATCCAGCTTGGTGTGCACGAGGTTATTGATTCGTGATGGAGTATATCTCGGTAGAGATTTCCAGCTGGTGTCACTCGACGAATTGTCCTGTGCAACTGCAAAGCCGGTGCTAAGCAACAGCATTGCAAAGAGTATGTTTTTCATTTTTTACTTGTTATTTATGGGCTCAAATATACCAATGGGCAAATTGTAGTAGATTTTAATTGTGATGAATGGCGGATCTGTGATCAGGTATGACGTGTTTTGGATAAATTTGTTTTATGCGCAGCATGTGGAAACTTGCAATGATGTCGATTTATTTTGTGATGATGTGTGTTTTTACAACACGGGCGCAGCATTTTGCATTTTTTGAATCGGAGTCGCAGCAACCCTTCTTTGTCAAGTACAATGGAGGTGTGATATCATCAACACCCAGCGGCTTCTTGATGCTATCCGGTATTTTAGAATCATCAATTGAAATTGTAATTGGATTTCCAGGCGCAGGAGCACAACAAACGCAGTACAGAGTAGCTGGACTGAATCGCGATAGAGGATTTTACTTAAGAAAGGCAGAACGAGGAGAGTGGGTATTGATGGATCGCAATGACATGTCAGTAATTCGCGGAGCAGTATGGGAGCAAACAGCTCCTGTTGCAGTTGCTGCAACTGCAACAACTGTTACAGCAGCTGCTGCGTCTCCTCAGTTGGTACCAGCGCCAAAGCCATCCTCACCGCCACCCGCAACTCAGGCAACGACTTCTTCTAAGCCAGTTTCCAAACCACCAGCAAACCAGGTTCCACCAGATACCAAACCCAAACCTAAGATTACAGTTCCCGTCCAGGCATCTCCTCCTACCGCTCCCGTGCAGCAATCCACTGCCATACGTTCTTTGCTTCCCCTGGTCAGTTATTTGAGTTTATATGAAGACGACACCTATTTAGCTCGTATTTATATAGAACGTCCGGGTAAGGGTAAAAACGATACGATCATTGTAGAAATCGATAAACGAGCCAAGCATCCGATTCGGAACAGGACGAACAAATGATCCATGCCCACGTATTTTATCACAACTGCTTATAAAGGAACCCATTATGCTGGCTCACAGGTCCAGGAAAATGCCATCACCATCCAGGGTGAAATTGAGAAAGCTTTGCATACCTATCTTCGGCAACCGGTAACACTTACAGGATCGAGCAGAACTGATGCCGGTGTACATGCCTTTAAAAATGTGTATCACTTTGATTTTCAAGAAGATTTAAGTCCAGAAATCGTCTATCACCTGAATGCCATATTGCCTCAGGATATCGCGTTGACAGGGCTTTATGAAGTGCAACCCGGCAGCCATAGTCGATTTCAGGCGACTGCGCGCACCTATCAGTACGATATTTATACCCAAAAAAATCCTTTTTTAGAAGGACGTGCCTGGTTTTATCCCTATCCACTGGATGTGGAGGAGATGAATCGAGCAGCTGAACTGATTGTAGGGGAGCATGATTTCAGCAGTTTTGCCAAACGGGGCTCTCAGGCAAAAACAACTACCTGCTGCATCACCTACTGCCGCTGGGTTTCAACCCCCGAAGGGTACCGTATGGAAGTGGAGGGCAATCGGTTTTTGCGTGGGATGGTCAGGGCCTTGGTGGGCACACTGGTTCGCGTAGGCAGAAAGAAGATCAATGCAGAAGATTTTTTTTCCATTCTTCAAGCAAAGGATAGCACACGGGCAGATTTCGCTGCACCCGCACAGGGACTGTATTTGGTGAATGTTTCCTATCCCAATGACGGTTCAATTTTCACAAATCAGTTCAACTAATTTTTGCGTGTTTCACCAAACAGCTATATATTTGCAGTCCGCTTGAAAAAAGCGAGTTCTTTTTTCTTCACAAATCATGGTTTTTCAACAGGTTCTGTTGAAAAATAAATTTGTCAAATAACTAATTCTGGCTAACTTTGCACTCCCGTTCAAAAAACGGGCAGCGCAAAACGCTGAAAGATCTTTGAAAGTTGGGAAAGCAGTAACACTCAAATGATCGATTTTATATCGGTCAGAGGTAAGGTAAGACGCTAATTTACATTTGAGAATTTGAGCAATCAATTCTACATTATTTACAATGGAGAGTTTGATCCTGGCTCAGGATGAACGCTAGCG
>JAFMES010000024.1 GCA_017856605.1 Chitinophagaceae bacterium | reverse complement strand
TAGGGGAATGCAAATTTCCGTAAAAAATACGGGTTTACAACCACTTTTTTCTGCGAAACCAGATGTAGATGGCCAGGAAAACAACCAGCATGAGGACCAGAACAGCAGGATAACCCCACTCCCAATCCAACTCCGGCATAAAACGAAAATTCATGCCGTAAACACCAACGATGAAAGTAAGCGGTAAAAAATAGGCCGAGAAAATGGTCAAAATTTTCATCACGTCGTTGGTCTTGTGTGCACTAAACGACATGTACGTACTTACAAGGTTTTGTGCATCATCGCTGAGCTGGTCGTAAAACAATTGAAGCTTTGCTTGTGTATCGCGGATGTCTTGTAATTCGTTTGATTTTTTTTGTCGATGCGATACCGACAGAATCACTTCTCCAGATAAGAGCAATAATTTTTTACAAAGACTTGCCCTTCGCTTCAATAAGTATAAACTTTCAATTGATTGTGCTTCTGTTTTGCGAATGAAGAGTTTTGCTTCAGTATCGTCGATGTTGTTATTCAATTGAGTAGCGTAAACGTCGTACGACTGTTGAACACGCGCTATTATGCGAAGAAGAAGTTGTCCAACTGTAGCAATCTTTCCTGCACGTATGGCCTGCTCACAGACAGAATAGATCTCATCTTGTGGAAGCCTGTGAATGCTAACCACCATCGAATCATTGTAAAAAATGGCAATCTTAGTTGTTAATGCATGAACGGTGATGCCTCGTTCAACACCATCGAGCATTTTTCTGAGAATAATAAATTGATAATCCTCCCCTTCCTCAAATTTTGGAAGATGGTCAGGCTCTAAACAATCATGCAAATGATGATGATGAAGATGATAACGATTGCTGACTTCTGAAAGATCTTCAACGGTTGGACCGGTGATGTCCACCCAGGTGAATTGATGGTTGGGCGACTTAAGCTCTTTCAGTATCATTCATCAGATCACAACCACGCTGTTGCTACCGCCAAATGCGTTGGGCACTTCACTGTCGGCCTCCGGATCGTTGACCCACGTTGAACTGTCGATGCGGTATTTGAATTCGTGCTTGGAATCTTTGGGAAGATTGACTTCTGCATTAAAAGATCCATCTTTTTTCTTGCTCATGATGATGGAATTCTGCCAATCACTGTTCAAGCCCAAAATCTCCACGGTTTCCGCCAACTCAGGCTTAAAACTGAACTTCACTTTGCAGTAATCTTTCGTCTTATAATAGGTCTTTTGCAACATAGTTTATGTATTTTCTACACATTAATACTTCCACATCATAAAGGTAACCTCTGTGCGGAGAATAATGAGAGCGATTTCTTCACAATTTTTTCGTTTCCTGAGGTTTATCACGAATATTGTAGGTATGAACAAACGGAGCTTTTTAAAATCAGCAGCATTGGCGGGTGCGGGTACAGCGCTCAGCATGGATAGCCTGGCCAACCTCTTTCAAATGAAAAGCGGAATTTCAGCTGCAGAACTTGCGCAGGACGAAACATTCTGGGCAACCATACGAAAGCAGTACCTGTTGAAACCCGATTACATCAACCTCGAAAACGGGTATTATAATTTCATACCGCAACCCTTGTTGGAAAAATTCATTGGTCACGTGCGAGAGGTCAATTATCAGGGTTCGTGGTACATGCGAAATAATGCAGTCGACAACAAACGAAAAGTAATTGAAAAATTAGCAACGCTTGTAGGTTGTTCAGCGGATGAAGTCACCCTCACCCGCAACACCACCGAATCAATGGATATTGTTATCACGGGAAAACATTGGACAGCAGGCGACGAAACCATCATGGCCGAACAGGATTATGGATCGATGATTGAAGCCATGCATCATGTAGCCAATCGCTACGGTGTAGTCAATAAAATGGTATCCGTCCCTAACCATCCTCAATCCGATGAAGAGATTGTATCACTGTATGAAAAAGCAATTACACCAAAAACAAAGTTGATCTTGGTATCGCATATGATCAATATAACGGGACAAATTCTTCCCATTCGGAAAATATGCGATATGGCGCACGAACGGGGAGTAGAAGTTTTGGTAGATGGCGCACACGCAATAGCGCATTTTCAATTTAAAATAACGGATCTGAATTGCGACTATTACGGCAGTTCTTTACACAAATGGTTGAGTGCTCCACTGGGTGCAGGACTCCTTTACGTGAAGAAAGATAAAATGCCAGGAATCTGGCCGTTAATCGTGGGTTGGGAAAAAGATCCCTACAAAATGTTGCGCATCAGTCACACTGGCACGCATCCAACCCATACCGATCTCACCATCTCGGATTCAATTGATTACTACAACATGATTGGAGCGGAAAGAAAAGAAACGCGACTCCGTTACTTGCAGCAGTACTGGACTTCCCGCGTCCGCAATCATCCTCGCATCATCATCAATACTCCTGCCGATCCAATCAGAGCATGTGGTATTGCCAATGTAGGTATTGAAGGAATTAAACCAGGTGATTTGGCAAAACGTCTCCTTGATGAACACAAAGTATTTACCGTTGCCATCGACGGCGCCAATGTACATGGTTGTCGCATTACACCCAATGTCTATACCACCACCGAAGAGCTGGATCGGTTTGTGCATGCACTGAAAACTCTGGCCAGTTAAATGGGATCATACAAAGAGATTGTACGCGACTTGCACCGAAAGTCGTCCAAAGAAAAAAAAGAAATCCTTCAGCGCTTTTTCAAAACCGGAAAAGGCGAATATGGTGAGGGAGATCAATTCCTGGGTATCGTTGTTCCAGACCAACGCAAAATTGCACAACATCATGCTGCGACTACCGATAAAAAAACAATCATTGAACTGCTGGACTCGGTATATCATGAAGAACGACTCACAGGTTTATTCATTCTCTGCAACAAATTCAATTCCGATCGAAAAAAAGGAAATGAAAAACAATGGGTGGATCTGTATTTGAAAAAAGCGGATCGTGTGAATAATTGGGATTTAGTCGACAGCTCTGCACACATCATTCTCGGACAATGGCTGGAAGATAAAGACCGAAAGATTCTGTATGCACTTGCAAAAGACAACTCCCTATGGAAAAACAGAATTGCAGTAGTAGCTACCTGGCATTTCATTCGCAAGCAACACGATCTGCGCGACATCATCGAACTGAGTAAAATCATGATCGACCATCCTCACGACCTGATGCATAAAGCAACAGGTTGGATGCTGCGCGAAGGATGGAAAAAAGATGCTCGACAGATAGAAACATTTCTCAACCAGTTTGCATCGCGCATGCCACGCACCATGCTACGCTATGCCATCGAACGCATGAAAGAACAAAAACGTAAGAGCTACCTGAATAACAGATAGCTCCTCCCCAAAAGCATTGAGCCTAGTCAACTCAACCAACAGTGTGACGCCACGGACGGACTCGAACCGCCATTGGAGGTTTTGTGGACCTCTGCCTATCCCCTCGGCCACGTGACTGTTTCTTAATAGTCTACCAAAATTATAGACTTTTAAATATTCAGCCAAATTTTTTTATTTATCCTGCCGGAGAACGTACCAATTGTAGCCGCGGGGAGGAATTTGTATGGGAAGTTCAATGCTCTTATCGTCTTCCAACCGCACCATTAATTCCTGTCGGTCTTTTACTTTAACATAAACCTGATCTTCTATGCCAGCATAATAGAGCGGCAGACGAATGGTTCGCTGTATTGGTTGATCAGTAGGATTGAAGACCAATAAAAAGGCGCGTTCCCGTAGATTGGGATTGACATGCATCCAGCCATCCCAATCTCTTCCATCCGCTCTGCGCAAATGAACCAATGGAGCATTCAAGATCGAGCGATAGCGTTTGTACCAGGAGATGGTGTTGGTCACCAATCGTCGAGTAGAATCGGTATCGAATAACCGCGGACCACGATAGCAGGCCTGAACTCCTGCGCCATAATACTGTACCATTAACTGCTCATAATCTTCCAGATGATCTTTCAACGGTTCTAAAACAGCTTCCGGTCCACCGCCTTGATACCGGGTGAGTGGAACAAATCCCCATCCCATGGAAGGGGACTTCTCAAACGTGCCATCAAAAATGTTTTGTCGATTCAAAATTTTTTGCTGTTCGCGCGACAAAGAAAAATTCACTTCACGATAGCCAATCGCAATCTTGTGCGTTCCATCTAAAAAATACCAATCGGGTGCATTCACATAAATTCCATTCTCGTTACACCAGCGATACAATCCTTTTTGCAATTCCATTTGTCGCCATTG
The DNA here is from genome assembly GCA_017856605.1 of Chitinophagaceae bacterium. GTDB lineage: Bacteria > Bacteroidota > Bacteroidia > Chitinophagales > Chitinophagaceae > Pollutibacter. Next base: position 12,846 of record JAFMES010000024.1, on the reverse strand, counting down.
AGAATCTTCCAATCCTGCGTGACCGGGATGAACAGTAGAGGCGCATACATCACCAGGATAAGGTCCGTCGTTCTCGAATAAATCAAAGCCCGTAGACTTCATGAAGTACTTCAGCTTTTCAAGATAAGCAAGTCCCCATGTACTCCCCATACAAGGTGCATTACCAAAAAAAGCGCCGCCGGGCTTACCCGTCTTGGGATCAATGACATCGGTTTCATCGTCAATGCGTCTGCTGCTGAATAGAGAATAACTGCCCATCAAGATTCCTTTTGAATGGGCATAATCTGCAAGCGATTTCCAACGCGCAATATTTGCAGCACTGGTATCCTCCATGGTGCAATGACTTCCGAAACTCAAAATCAACGCTTCATATCCTGTTGCTGCACATTGGTCGACTGCCGTTCGGACTTGATCGTCGTTGCGACTGATCAAATGCATGAAAATCGGATTTTGACTGGTCCAAGGTGCAACCGTAGCATACATCTTTTGAATCATCATCCCTCGTCGCTCTCTATCATAGCTGTCCATCAACAACTCGTGTGTACGCTGTGACCGCATTTCTTGACCAGAAGGCAGGGCCACAGCAGTAACTTTTTCAGGATAGATCTCCAATATGCATGGTGTCTGGTAATTATAATTTACCTGCGATGTATAACTGCTATCGGTCTTCCAGTGACTGGTCTGGTCGCTGATATCATACCGCATTGCGTTGTTGAATGCATAATTTGTTTCTACGTAAAGACCGTGTTGTTTTTTCATTTGATCCGGACTTCCCACTACTGCACTTTCTTCTTCTACCAAGGCCAAGGATTCATTGACAATGCGATTGACTACAATAGACCGAACAGAATGATTCTTGACACTCACCCATTTTATAATCAATGGAATGCCATCGTAGAGTTGATAGTGTACGTCCACCTCAACGCCTTTCAACGATGACAATGGTGAAACGTAATGAAAAATCAGTTCTTTTCCAGGAGTAAACCGTTCTGTACTTGCCCAGGTTTTTTTATTCCACTGCACAAACGGTGCTGCATCTTTGATATCGTAACCAGTGAATAAAAAATCTTCTTGGCCAACTTGAAACGAATCCACCCATGCTTTTACCAAATACGCTTTCTCCCGTTGGCCCTTGAGTCCCCCAACCGCAAAAGACTTTCCATTGATGTGGACATACGCTTCTGGCTGGATGGCACGCAACAGCTGTTGCCCATTGGATAGATTTCGGTAATCAATGCAAGCAACATTAGGCGTTATTCGAAAACTGCGTTTGAGCAATCCATTATACAGTACAATTTCTTTTCGATCGGCAGTTGCATAAACACCCGCTTGTTGTTTTGGTGCCCGCACCAACCAGTCGCTTACCGGCACATGATCAAAGCGATCTTCCCACAATGGAAGTGGAGTGGTTTGTGCACTGAGATGAAAACAGGTAAGTAGAAGAAAAAAAGAATACAGGTAGTTCATGGTCTCAATTGAGACCATAAGTTAGAAAATCTTCTTCACTGCAGCGGGAATATACTTTTCAGGATGTGCAATGGAATCTTGAATTGATTTGGCCTCATTGGATAATGCAACCATGCGATCAACCCCCAATGGATTTAGCTCTTTTAAAGTGAGGGCAGACGCACCACAGATCACGTATACCTTGACTGAAAATTTTCGGGCAAGCTCTGCAACGCGACCCACCACCTTTCCGTCAAACGATTGGCTATCCACTCTTCCTTCACCGGTAACTACACAATCCGCTTCAGCTATGGCTTCCTCCAGGTCAACGATATCCGTCAAGTGATCAAATCCCGATACCAAACGTGCCCCCAGCAGTGCATCACAAGCACCCCCCAATCCACCTGCAGCACCCGCTCCAGGTTCTTCCGCAACTGAGCGTCCCATGTATTTCATGAAGGCACCATCCAATTTTTTTAATCCTTCGTCTAATTCTTTGACCTCTTCGGGTGTTGCTCCTTTTTGTGGACCATAAACGTATGCTGCGCCGTTGGGACCATAAAACGGATTACGAACATCACACGCAACGGTGAACTGAACATCTTCAAGAAAATCTGTCTCCGGTTGCACAATCTCTTCAACTCGCGTTAGACTTTCACCACAGGGATCCAAGGGTTCTTCATTGCGATCCAAAAACATGAATCCCAATGCATCCGCCATTCCCATTCCACCATCGGTGGTGGCAGACCCTCCAATGCCAAGAACGATATGGCGCGCTCCGCGCGCCATCGCATCTCGAATCAACAACCCCGTTCCGTAACTGGACGTACGCATTGCATTGTACTCCGATGGCTTCAACAATGCCAATCCACTGGCTGCTGCCATTTCGATGTAGGCAGTAGCACGCTCCTCGGAATATTCATATCTGGCAGTGATTGTTCGGCCAAGTGGATCGACGGTCTTCGCTGAAACCGTTGATGTATCCAAGTAATGTCGAACAATACTGGAAAATCCATCACCCCCATCCGCCATAGGAAAAGACACCACTTCAGCGTCCGGATACAATGAAACAATTTCCTGATGCAATTGCTTGCACAAGGAAATCGCATCAATGCTTCCCTTGAACTTGTCAGGGGCTAAAACAATCTTCATTTCATTTTGGGATAAACAGCTCGTGCACCCAACTCTTCTTCAATACGAATGAGTTGATTGTACTTGGCCATACGATCCGTGCGCGAAGCAGAACCGGTTTTAATCTGGCCACAATTCAACGCAACAGCCAAGTCGGCAATGGTCGTGTCTTCCGTTTCACCACTGCGGTGACTCATAATGGAGGTGTATCCGTTGGTTTGAGCCAATCGTACTGCATTGATGGTCTCAGTCACCGTTCCAATCTGATTCACTTTCACCAGAATGCTATTGGCAATGCCTTTATCGATGCCCTCTTGCAAACGCAACACGTTGGTAACAAATAAATCATCACCAACCAACTGACATCTGTTGCCAATCGATTCGGTGAGCTTCTTCCATCCATCCCAATCATCTTCTGCCATTCCATCTTCAATCGAAATAATGGGATACTTATTTACCCATTCGGTCCAATACGCTACCATCTCATCTGAACTGATAACTTTACCTGAGCTCTTGTAAAATTTATACGTCTTATCGTCTTCATTGAACATTTCGGTGCTGGCAGCATCCATCGCAATGTGGATCTGAGATCCTGCTTTGTATCCTGCTGCTTCAATGGCGAGCAATACCGTTTCAATGGCTTCCTCGTTGCTTTGGATGTCAGGCGCAAACCCACCTTCATCACCTACATTCGTACTGTACCCCTTCTTTTTTAATACAGTCTTCAACGCGTGAAAGACTTCCACTCCCCAGCGCAATCCTTCACTGAAAGATGAAGCACCAGTAGGAACAATCATGAATTCCTGAAAATCTATTTTGTTGTCTGCATGCACTCCCCCGTTCAAGATATTCATCAAGGGTACCGGAAGCGTTACCGCTTCTTCTCCACCGAGGTAGCGGTACAGATTCAAATTTTTGATTTGCGCAGCAGCTTTTGCAACCGCCATGGATACCGCCAAAGTTGCATTCGCCCCGAGCTTAGCTTTATTGGGAGTTCCATCCAAATCGATCATGATTTTATCAATCAGCTGTTGCTCAGTAACTGAAACCCCAATCAGTTTTTCAGCAATGAGTTTATTTACATTATCGACAGCTTTGAGTACACCTTTTCCTACATAAATGGATTTATCACCATCACGTAATTCTACTGCCTCGTGTTTCCCTGTGGATGCGCCGGATGGGACTGCAGCCCTTCCCAAGAAACCATTGTCGGTAACTACATCTACTTCTACTGTAGGGTTACCGCGACTATCTAAAATTTGTCTTGCATGGATGCGTGCAATTGAACTCATATCAATTTTTTTGTTGGTTGTGTAATTAGTAGCAGGCAATCATTGCACTCCGGTAAGGTCTCGAAAGACCTGCTCAAGGCTCCGGGTTTGCGGTTGCAAAGAAACGATATTCGGATCTTTCGACAAAGAAGCAGTCAACAATTCTCCCAAGGGTGCATCGACTGCTATTTTCCCTTTATTGATGATGATTACCCGATCGCAAAGGGCCTCCACTTCTTGTAAAATATGCGTAGAGAATAAAATAGTCTTGGTCTTTCCCAACTCTCGAATCACCTCGCGGATTTCAACGATCTGATTGGGATCCAGTCCCGTAGTGGGCTCATCTAAAATCAATACCTCCGGATCATGTATCAATGCCGCAGCAAGCCCAACACGCTGACGATACCCCTTGGACAATTGCTCTATCCGCTTTGAAGATTCAGGATCCAATCCCACTCGTTGAATCACTTGATCAATGCGCAACCCTGCATCTGTCACTCCATGCAACTTGGCAATGAACCCAAGGTACTCCCGCACATACATTTCAGTATACAAGGGATTATGCTCGGGCAGATAGCCAATCTTGCGTTTACTCGCAATGGCTTCGCCTTTCACGGGTATTCCGCATACGGCTATCTCACCGGAATCGGGTTGAAGAAACCCGGTAATCATTTTCATGGTAGTGGACTTACCAGCGCCATTGGGACCAAGAAAGCCAACAATTTGTCCGCTGCCGACTTCAAAGCTGATATCGTCGACTGCTTTTTGCAGACCATACCGTTTGGAAATATGTGAAACGTGAATTGACATGAAAACCTAATCTTCAATTTCTTCACTGCTCAAGGGCAATTGAGAATAATCCCCCTTCCACGCCAACCATCCAAAAATCAATAACCCTATTGCAATCGGTAAGAAAATGATTGCAAAGATACTCCATTCAATTATGGTGTCGGCGGTGGGCTTGGCTGCTATCTTTTCCATCGCGGTTTGAAATAAAACCACATAAGATAAAATGGCAATAGCCATCCAGATTAAACCCAGGTATTTTTTTATTGCATTCATGGTTCAATCATTTACATTGGGATCAATGCGGTTAGATAAGTATATCGTCCCAATGATGAGGCATATCCCTGCTACTGCAATCGGATACCATAAGCCCACCAACGGATCTGCAGTATACATGGTGCCTAATAAAACTGCTATGAATGGCGTCATTCCTCCAAATACACCATTTCCCAAATGATAAGGCAAGCTCATAGAAGTATACCGAATCTTGGTGGGGAAGATCTCCACTAGGAAGGCTGCAATGGGACCATACACCATGGTTACAAATACAATTTGTATAAATAACAACGCTACTAAAGCCCAATACACATTGTTGGGCAACACCTTGAATTGTTTTGGTTTGAACTGAACGCGCTCCGCTCCACTATTGAATAAGGTATCCGTACTTACTGTTTTTTCTTCTATTCCATTTTGATACACATGCAAAGTAGTACTGGTTTGTAAACTGTACTCTTTCCCTTGCAATGGCACAATCACTTTTTCAATTCTACTTTTTGCATCGTCTTTTACAGAAGTTGCAGTATCAGTTAAGTCCAACATGGTGCGGTAAATTGGCCGGTACGCTACAATAGCCAATAACAACCCGCTCATGATGATCCACTTTCGACCAACTCGGTCACTCCAATTTCCAAATACAATAAACAAAGGAGTTGCAAATACAATGGCCCAAATCAGAATAGTACGCGTTTGTTCAAAATCGATTTTGCATGCATTCTCCAAAAATGTTTGCGCATAAAACTGCCCAGTATACCATACCACTCCTTGTCCCATTGTGGCACCAAACAATGCCAACAATACCATTTTCAGATTGGAGCGCTTCATTAAACTTTCCCGAATGGGATTGGTGGAAGTTTTTCCAGAAGTTTTGAGTCGCATGAACAAAGGCGACTCATGCATTTTGAGTCGGATATAAATACTCATCCCCACCAATACCACCGAAAACCAAAATGGAATTCTCCAGCCCCAATCCTCAAATGCACGAATGGAATCCATTGGATCACTGGCCATGCTTTTACGGGTAATCAATATGATCCCGAGCGAAAGCAGTAAACCCAAGGTGGCAGTCGTTTGTATCCAGCTGGTATAGGCTCCCCGTTTATGCTCTGGTGCGTGCTCCGCAACATAGGTAGCTGCTCCTCCGTATTCTCCACCCAAGGCCAACCCTTGCAATAAACGCAGCATCAATACGATAATGGGTGCTGCAAATCCAATGGTTTCATAGCCTGGTACTAGTCCTATGGCAAAAGTTGATCCACCCATCAGTACCAGCGTCAGTAAGAACGTATATTTTCTACCCACTTTATCGCCCAACCGGCCAAATACCAATGCCCCAAATGGTCGTACAATAAACCCGGCGGCAAATGTGGCCAACGTAGAAAGCAAAGCGGCCGTTGGATCAGATTTTGGAAAGAATTGGGCAGCAATGATGGGCGCTAAACTCCCAAAAATGTAAAAATCATACCATTCGATCAGGGTTCCGACTGAAGAAGCGAAAATCACTTTTCTCATTTGCCCTTTATCAATTGTCATGGAATCAGAAATTCCTTCAATTTATAAAATACTTCATCAACAACACGATATTTTTTAACTTACCATCCCATTAATTGCTTTCATATGAGCTACCCTTATCAGATTCGTTCAATGGACGATTATACTACCGCTTGGAAAAAGAGCGTAGAAGATCCTGCAGGTTTCTGGTCGGATGTTGCACAGCATTTCACCTGGAAAAAACCATGGAATAGAGTTCTTGACTGGAATTTTCGTGACCCGTCAGTAAAATGGTTTGATGGAGCTCAACTTAACATCACTGAAAATTGCATTGATCGCCACTTGGCGGATAAAGCACATCAACCTGCCATCATCTGGGAACCAAACGATCCCAATGCACAACAACGTATTCTTACCTATGCACAGCTTCACGAAGAAGTATGTCGCTTTGGTCGTGTTCTACTCAACAATGGAGTAAAGAAAGGGGACCGCGTTTGCATTTACATGGGCATGATTCCTGAGTTGGCAATCGCTGTTCTTGCTTGTGCTCGCATTGGTGCAATTCATTCGGTGATTTTTGGCGGATTCAGCGCTCAAAGTATTGCAGACCGCTTGCTGGATGCGAATGCTGAATTCATTGTTACGTGCGACGGAGCGTTTAGGGGACCAAAAGACATTCCGCTGAAATCGGTCATTGATGATGCAGTGATCCGTTGTCCGTTTGTGAAACGTGTCATTGTATACATGCATACCAAAACGCCCGTTAGCATGATCAAGGGTCGCGATGTTTGGTGGCAAGATGAAATTGAAATTGTAAAACAATCAAACCAACACGATCTCCCTGCTGAAACGATGGAAGCTGAAGACCCGTTGTTTATTCTTTATACCTCCGGATCTACGGGAAAACCAAAAGGAGTTGTTCACTCCTGCGCAGGATACATGTTGTACACTGCCTACACGTTTGTCAATGTATTTCAATATCAACCCCAAGAAATTCATTTCTGTACGGCCGATATTGGTTGGATCACCGGACACTCATATATCGTATATGGTCCACTCAGTGCAGGAGCTACTAGCCTCATGTTTGAAGGTATCCCTACGTTTCCCGATGCAGGAAGATTTTGGGACATCATCGACAAATACAAGGTCAATATTTTATATACTGCACCGACTGCAATTCGAAGCTTAATGGCATTTGGATTGGGACCGATTCATGGAAAAGACCTAGGATCACTTCGTGTCCTGGGAACAGTCGGCGAACCCATCAATGAAGAAGCTTGGCATTGGTACGATGAACATATCGGGAAAAAGAAATGTCCCATTGTAGACACCTGGTGGCAGACTGAAACCGGGGGAGTGCTGATCAGCAATCTGGCAGGCATCACTCCCGCAAAACCAAGTTTTGCTACACTACCGCTACCGGGCGTTCAGCCAATGCTGGTCGATGAAAAAGGAAATGAGATCACTGAAAATAATGTAACAGGCAACCTCTGCATTAAAGCACCGTGGCCTTCTACGCTGAGGACCACTTACGGAGATCACGAACGATGCCGCGTGAATTACTTTGCCACGTACGATAACCTCTATTTTACTGGAGATGGCGCTTACCGCGACGAGAATGGATTTTATCGGATTACTGGTCGCGTTGACGATGTACTCAATGTGAGCGGTCACCGCATCGGAACTGCAGAAGTTGAGAACGCCATCAATATGCACTCAGGTGTTGTTGAAAGTGCAGTAGTTGGATTCCCGCACGATATCAAAGGCCAAGGTATTTATGCATTTGTAATCTTCAGTGGAAATCAAAGCGATCAAGAATTGATTAAAAAAGATATAACGGCAACCGTAAATCGTGTTATTGGTCCCATTGCCAAGCCAGATAAAATTCAATTGGTATCTGGACTCCCTAAAACACGAAGCGGAAAAATCATGCGCCGCATCTTGCGCAAAATTGCAGAAGGTGAACTCGAAAATATTGGAGATACAACTACCCTTCTTGATCCTGGTGTTGTAGAAGAGATCAAAAAGGGCAGGTTATAAATCAATTGCTGAACCGTATGCCCAACGTATAGGGATATTGCTCCAGACCATATTTGTGCAACGGCGTCATGGCATAGGATCCAAAGATCTTCACTGGTCCCAATCCCAATTCTCCTACATAGGCCAACTTGAAGGGCTCCAAATTAAAGTTGGACTTTATTTTATCCATTCCATTCCCTGTCTTCTGTTTTTGTCGAGATGAAATCAGATAGCCACCACTGACTCCAGCTGAGATTTGAAATGCCTTGCGTCCCTTTGAAGGATTGGTATTGATATTGACCATCAGCGGAACGGTAAGGTAATTGGCAACCAACTTATTCTTGGAAAAAATTCTTCCTTTGTCAATTGTATAAACTTCGGACTCATCAACAAAGGTGATGCCCGACTTATAGAAGTAGTTATTGCTTTCAATCCCTAACCCATATTTTAGGTTCAACACACTTTTGGCAACACTGAGTCGTTGCATGAAGAACCAAATACTGAAGTTGGAAACGCGACTCGTTTTAAGGGCATAGTTATTCGCAGAATTGGGAACAATTCCGGAAGGACGTAAAAAACGCTGGGCCTCTGCACTGGCATAATTGGTCTGATCGTTATACCCAGAAAATCCAATATCAAAAACAAACCAATTTGTTGAAATCTTTTTGGGCTTACGCTTGAACTTATCTTTTATATTTTCAACTCTCCGCTTTATTTCAACTTCACGTAGCGATTCTTTAATATCATCGCCAAATCCTTTTATATCTATCTCCGCTAATGATTCATTGATATCAGATAATCCTTTTTTGATTCCTTTACTGATTATTGTAATGCTACCAACTTTTAAGGTATCCACCGTTATCATCATTGAATCACGTTTCAGTGAGTAACTGGTATCGCGCTTGATGATTACCGTATCAATTCTAATCTCTTTTCGTTTGTCTTCTCCCGAACGCACAATGGTCATCCCGCCAATTCGTATGGTATCCTTCTGCGCAAAAAGCATTCCTAAAGAACATAAAAAACTCAACGTCATTGCTACTTTCTTCATAACACCTATTTATTTGGATTAATTACTGCTTTACAGGGAATTTGAATGAAGCCACTCGAATATATCGTCTGTCGTCTTCCTGCTCGAGTTCGCCAAACAGCGAACGACCTACTTTTCGAATAAATCCGCGCACTGGACTTCTCCCCTTGTCTTCAAGAGCGGAACGAATCAGTGCTTCGGTATTGGGTTCATCATAATGAGCAACTGGCACAACAACTGCCTGCTGGGATAAACGTTGTTCTGCCGCTTGCACTACTTCTTCCGTAAAGTTTGTTCGAGAAGAAGGAGTGGTTTCGATCTTAATTTCTTCAGAGACAATCGGTTGTTCAAAAGTGGCAACTATGGTTTCTTGCGTTGGGCTAGAAACTGTACCGACAGTGGCAGAAGTTTTTAATTTAGAATTCAATGGTTGTTTAACTTTTACATCCTGTACATCATATATGTCATTGTTTGCAGCAGATGAAAATACTTGGGGCGAAGGAGTTTCAATTTGAGTAAGAACTGGTTGAAACGAAGTAGGGCCTGTCCAATATGTTCGTGTTACGATGAGCACTCCAGCTAAAATTGCTGCAGCAGCTGCCACACGGTATAGTGGCATTCGCCTTACAGGAGTATATTTATAGAGAGATTGCTTATTGGGAAATTGAATGGAATAGTCGGGCTCTATGCGATATATCCTTTCGAGTTCTGCAATCACCCCTGGCTTTAATATATCCTTTTCGTCAAATTGTATGGTATCCGATCCGTCCAATCGCAATTGCATCAATTGATCAAATTCCTCTTGGAGTGCAGGATATTGAAGTAGAAAATGATCCACCTGCGACTGCTCGTCGGATGTAAGTTCGTTGTCTGCGTAGAGCAGGAACCAAGATTCGTAATTATCGTGATTGATGTTCACTAGACAATATTTTCTGGTTTACCAACGATTTGTTTCAATTGTAGTCGCGCTCGGTGCAAATACACTTTCACTTGACTTGGATTTAAACCTGTAATCTTTCCAATTTCTTCGTACGTATATCCTTCAAGGTCTTTCAAAAGAATTAAAGAACGTTGCAAGGAAGTGAGTTGACCAAGTGCTTTTTCTAAGTCGCGCTTAAAAGCAAGAATAACCTGACCCGCAACTTTAGTCCCTTCTTCAAATTCTTCCTTCAGTTCAACCCGCTTCGACTTTCGAATGTGATCAATCATCTGATTGTAAGCAACAGTAAACAGGTAGGATTTAGCAGTTGCCGGATTTACCTGCTCCCGGTTGACCCACATTTTTTCGAAGGCCGACTGCACAATGTCACGCGCATCTTCCTCATGACGTATATTCTTCAGAATGAAGCGATAAACGGCATCGGCATGGGCATCGACACAGGAATTATACTCTTTCTCAGTCATGCAGTTGGGTTCTGAACGGGTACCGTAGAATGATACGAAGTTCGAAAGGAAAAGTTACACGGGATGTTAAAATCATGGCAGAAGTTTTGGTAGGTTTGCGAAAATGCAGATCATATGAATGAAGCACTGGTGAACAGGATAGGAAAAGAACTGGAAGAGATCCGTCAGGCTGGACTTTTCAAGAAAGAACGGATCATTGAAAGTCCTCAAGGAGCAGTCATCCAAGTGAATGGAAAAGAAGTCATTAATCTGTGTGCGAATAATTACTTGGGACTTTCTTCTCACCCTCAAATCATTCAGGCAGCAAAAGATACAATCGATTCAAGAGGGTACGGCCTGAGTTCAGTCCGATTCATTTGCGGTACACAAGACATTCATAAAGAACTGGAAAAAAAGATTTCAGAATTCCTTGGAACAGAAGATACCATTCTTTACGCAGCGGCGTTTGATGCCAATGGTGGTGTTTTTGAGCCTTTGTTCCACGAGCAAGACGCTATCATATCAGATGAACTCAATCATGCATCAATCATCGATGGTGTACGATTGTGTAAAGCACAACGGTATCGGTACTTGCACAATGATATGGCTGATCTGGAAGCCAAACTCATCGAGGCACAAGCACAACGCAATCGAATCATTGTCACCGATGGATCGTTCTCAATGGACGGAACCATTGCTCAACTCGATAAGATTGTTGCATTAGCAGAAAAATACGATGCGGCAGTGATGATCGATGAATGTCACTCATCAGGATTTTTGGGAAAGACTGGACGCGGCACACATGAGCATTGTGGTGTAGTTGGTAAAATTGATATCATCACAGGTACATTGGGCAAAGCGCTTGGTGGTGCTTCCGGTGGATTCACCAGTGGCAGAAAAGAGATCATTGAAATGCTCCGCCAACGAAGTCGCCCTTATCTTTTCTCCAATACTCTCGCTCCAAGCATTGTAGGTGGATCCATCGCGGTACTTGATCTACTCAGCGAAACAACCGCGCTTCGTGATAAACTGGAGTGGAACACAACCTATTTCAGAAATGAAATGACTTCAGCAGGATTTGATATCAAGCCCGGTGTGCACCCCATCGTTCCAATCATGCTCTACGAAGCAACGGTTGCACAAGAGATGGCAGCCTCCTTGCTGGAAGAAGGTATATATGTCATTGGATTCTTTTTCCCGGTGGTTGCTAAAGGAAAAGCCAGAATTCGAGTGCAACTCAGTGCAGCTCACGATAAAGAGCACCTCGACAAAGCAATTGCCGCTTTCGTGAAAGTGGGTAAAAAAATGGGAGTGATCAAGTCTTGATCAACGATTCAGAAATAAGCGAGCAAACATATTTCTTCTATAAGCCGAGAAAGGCAGAGTAATCAACAACTCGAGGAAAGTGATTTTCCAGAGGGTCATCAACGCAAGTGCTCGAGATAAACCACTGAAGTGTTTTTGAATGTATTCTTGTGCAGATAATACAACCGTTGATTTGGTCATGGCTTTAATATCCGAATTGATGCGCGAGGATCCTCCGTGTGCATGAATACAATTGAGTTCGTTGTACATGACGCGCGCCCAACCTTTCTCTGCAGCACGTTTACTGAGGTCCATGTCCTCATAATACATCCAAAACCGTTCGTCCCATCCACCCAACACCTCAAAATCATTTTTTCGTATCAGTACAAATGAGCCGGAAATCCAATCGGGAAAAGCAACGGGAGTGGTACTCAAGGAGTGTCGCGACTGATCAGGACGAAACAATCGTTCTATTGCTCGCATGGGAGGCCATACGTTCCACCATTTCAAAAATACACCGTGCGGATGGGTGTCTTTCCCTCCATCATTGAACTGACGAATTCCAATCAGCTTCCATTCCGGTTCATGTGAGGCACGCTGCAGTAATTGATTGAGTACTCCTTGCGGCAGAACAGTATCCGGATTCAAGAACAACAGCCAATCGCCTTTGGCACAACGCGCACCTGCATTATTGGCTTGCGCAAAACC
>JAFMES010000023.1 GCA_017856605.1 Chitinophagaceae bacterium | reverse complement strand
GTGTTCTAAATGAGCAATGCAACAAGGAAATGGTAGATCTGGATCCAGTTGATGATCAAGATCTTGTTTTGTTGACTCGTCTGCTTGAAGAACATAGCTCGTTAACACAAAGTAAGATTGCCTCGTTTATTCTCAGTGATCTTGAAAATCAGCGTTGTCATTTTGTAAAAGTATTTCCGAAAGACTATAAAAAAGTACTCTTATCTAGAACCCAAACTGCAGCATCTGTTTTAAAATAAGAAATGAACAATGGGAAAACCAACAGGATTTCTTGAATTCACGCGCATAAGTCCACAGAAGAACGATCCAAAAGAACGGATTGGAAACTTCAGGGAATTTGTACTTCCATTTGAAAAAAGCGAGTTGAATAAACAAGCGGCGCGTTGCATGAATTGCGGGGTTCCGTTTTGTCACCACGGATGCCCATTGGGAAATGTCATTCCAGAATTTAATGATGCAGTATACCGGGAAGATTGGCTTGAGGCTTATGACATTCTCACTTCAACAAATAATTTTCCTGAATTCACCGGAAGAATCTGTCCCGCACCATGTGAAAGCTCTTGTGTCTTGGGCATCAATCAACCGCCAGTCAGTATTGAGGAGATTGAAAAACATATCATTGAAATTGCTTTCGATAAAGGTTATGTTCAACCCAAAGAACCATTGGTAAGGACAGGAAAAAAAGTGGCTGTCGTGGGAAGTGGACCTGCCGGTTTGGCCGTTGCAGCACAGCTCAATCAGGCCGGTCATTTAGTAACTGTCTTCGAGCGGGATGATCGACCTGGTGGACTTCTGCGCTATGGTATTCCAGATTTTAAGTTGGAAAAACACATTGTCGACCGCAGAATAGACGTCATGGAAAAAGAAGGCATTGCATTTCAATGCAATGCCAATGTAGGCGTAAACGTAAGCGTAAACGATTTACTCAGAGAATACAGCGCATTGGTGCTAGCGGGGGGATCGACCGTACCGCGAGATTTAACAATCCCTGGAAGATCGCTGTCTGGTGTTCACTATGCTATGGAATTTTTAAAGCAGCAAAACAAATTCACTGCAGAAAAAGATCCCTTTGCAAATAGAGAAATAGAAAGTAATGTAGCAGAAGGTATCATAACTGCTAAAAATAAAAACGTGGTCGTCATCGGTGGTGGTGACACAGGCTCGGATTGTGTAGGTACATCCAATCGACAAGGAGCTCGTTCTGTTACACAATTTGAACTACTCCCCCAGCCGCCTAGGGAACGAACACCTTTTATGCCATGGCCCTCCTATCCAATGGTGCTTAAAACCTCCAGTTCACATGAAGAGGGTTGTGAACGCCAATGGGCCATTGCAACAAAAGAATTCATAGGGAATGAAAAAGGAGAATTGATTGCCCTTAAAACAGTTGAGCTGGAATGGAAGGTTGAAGAAGGAAAACCCATCAACTTTATTGAAAAAGCGGGATCAGAAAAAATTATCCCTTGTGAGCTGGTGTTGCTAGCCATGGGATTTGTAGCTCCACAAAAAACAGGTTTGCTCGATGAACTGGATGTTGAGCAGGATGAGCGCGGCAATGTAAAAGCCGGAGAAAAGGAATTTAAAACCAACATACCCAAAGTCTTCACCTGCGGAGACATGCGAAGGGGCCAGTCACTTGTAGTTTGGGCCATCAGCGAAGGCAGAGAATGCGCCCGCAAAGTAGATGAGTTTCTCATGGGACACTCCATCCTTGAGACCAAAGATCAATCCCTTTTCATATAAATAATTTTCATATTCGTTTAGTTACTCCGCCCAATTTTAAAATATTCAATTTCTATCAACTGTTTATAAATTATATTTATTTATATGTATACTTTTTGACTAAATAGTTTTCCACATATAAAATGAGGAAAACAACACATAATATTGTATTTCAATCAATTATATAATTTTTACAATCATATTATATAATTTTCTATTTATTATATTTTAACTTTTGGATGCTAAATTTGCGATGAATTAATTTTTTTCATCAAAAATTTCAGCTCATGAATTCAAAAATTGTTCGGGATCGTCTTCCTTTTCTCTTTCTGATCCTGATTGCCGTAGCAGCCATTTTCGTACCTGTACTGCCCAATTGGGAGGATAAACAAGGGGCGTATGTTGGTGCGGATGTTACATGGATTATTGTGGCGACTGCTTTGGTTTTTCTGATGACACCTGGACTAGCATTCTTTTATGGAGGAATGGTGCACAGAAAAAATGTGATCTCTACCATGATAAAAAGTACCGTTGCGGCAGGTGTGGTAAGTGTAATCTGGGTTACGTTTGGCTATAGCCTAAGCTTTGGAGAAAGTATAGGTGGATTTGTAGGTAATCCCCTCACCCACTTCTTTTTCAAAGATGTAAGTAACTCAGAACCTTGGAGCCTTGCACCAACCATCCCCAAAACCTTATTTGCGCTTTTTCAATTGATGTTTGCCATTATAACACCAGGACTTGTAGTGGGTGCCTTGGCGGAACGCGTACGGTTCACCTCCTACATTCTGTTCATCATATTATTTAGCATTTTGGTCTACGCCCCTCTTGCACACTGGAGCTGGCATCCAGAAGGATTTTTGTTTAAGCTAGGTGCACTGGATTTTGCAGGCGGAACCGTTGTACACATCTCTGCAGGTTGTGCCGCTCTTGCAGGAGCACTGGTGTTGAAAAGAAGAAAAGTGCATGAAGATGGAGCAGAAATACCGCCTGCCAATGTTCCCTATGTTTTAATTGGAACTGGTCTGCTCTGGTTTGGTTGGTTTGGATTCAATGCCGGCTCTGCTCTTGGCGCAAATGCGCTTGCAGTATCTGCATTTGCTACTACCAATACTGCAGCGGCGGCAGCAGGACTTTCATGGATGTTCTTTGATGTAATGAAAGGGAAAAAACCATCGGTGATGGGATTCTGCATCGGTGCAGTTGTAGGACTGGTTGCAATTACTCCCGGCGCTGGATTTGTTGGAATTCCTCAAAGTATATTCATTGGAGTAATCTCAGCCATCATCTCAAATGTGGCAGTTTATTACAAACAAAAATCAACCTTAGATGACGCACTCGATGTGTTTCCTTGCCATGGAATTGGCGGTATGGTGGGCATGATTTTAACCGGCGTATTTGCAACCAAAGCAGTAAATGGAGCCGGTAACGATGGACTATTCTATGGAAATGCAGATTTCTTCCTCACTCAATTGAAAGCAATGGGTATTGCAGTTGCGTATTCCTTTATCGTATCCTACATCATCTTCAAAATCATCAACTTTATTCAACCTCTACGCGTAAGTGAGGAAGAAGAAGAATTGGGATTGGATGCAACACAACACGATGAAAAATATGGAAGAAATCCTCAAAAAGCGTATTAAACCAATTAATAAACAAGGGTACAGCGCAAGGCGGTGTTGGACTAGAACATCCGCCTCTGCCATACCCTCTTTTAGAACTAAAAACCAAAACAATGTTACGAAAACTTTACTTATTCACTTTTCTCCTTACTACCCACTCTTACTTAATTGCGCAAGAAGATTCAACTGAAAAAAAATCTTCTTTTACGTTCACAGGTTTTGTGGATGGATATTTTCGGTCTGACCTGGCTGGCAACCTATCTAATAACCGTACCAGTTTTACCAATAGCACTGGTAAGCTAGCTCTTGGAATGATCTCAATAAAAGGAGATTACACGGTTGGAAAATTTTCATTTACAGCAGATTTAGGATATGGTAAACGCGCCACGGAATTTGCCTATAATGATAAAGGAGTTTTAGCTTATGTTAAGCAACTATATGCTTCATTCGCAGCATCGGATTGGTTAAAAATTACTGCAGGTTCATGGGCTACTCACGTAGGTTATGAGTTGGTCGACCCATATGCCAATCGCAACTACAGCATGTCGTATATGTTTTCATATGGACCCTTCCTACATACCGGTGCAAAAGCAGATCTTACATTTGGTGGAACAGGAATAATGATTGGAGTTGCCAATCCAACCGACTACAGAAAATCACCTACACCAAACAAGAAATCACTATTGCTCCAGGTTAGTCAGGTCATCAACGAAAATGTAAAACTCTATCTGAACTACGTCGGTGGTCAACGCCCCACGGATTATGCCAAAACACGGCAAGTGGACATGGTACTGACGGCAAAGGCAAGTGACAAGTTCAATATTGGAGTGAACGGAACAATTACCTCAGTTCAAATAAAATCAGGCAATGCTTATCAAGCGGGTAAAACCTGGAGTGGACTTGCGGGTTATTTCAATTATGATCCAAAAGAAACGATTGGTATCACATTGCGTTCTGAAGTATTCAACGACGTAAACCAACTCGCCGCACTTGGAACTGCCTCGAAGGGAGCCAGCATATTCGCTAATACATTATCTACAAATATCAAACTCAAGAAATTCACGATCATTCCTGAATACCGACTGGAGACTGCCAACCAGGGAGTCTTTTACAACAAAGCAGGAAACGGCAGGAAATCAGCATCTAACTTTTTGGTTGCAGCTTATTTCAAGCTGTAACGCTATCTTTGGGTCAGAATTTACGGGGCGGCTTTCTAGTCGCCCTTATTTTTTTCTAAAGTAAATGCGCAATGGAACTCCTTTGAACTGGAAGCATTCCCGCAGTTTGTTTTCCAAGTAATTCCGATAGGGACCTTTGATGTCATCGGGATAATTGGTATAAAAAGCAAAACTTGGAACTACCGTTGGAAGCTGAGCAATGTATTTAATTTTAACAGAGTTCCCCCGCACAACAGGCGGTCGATACGCTTCAATAAAGGGCAACATGGATTCATTCAATCGGGACGTTGGAATTCGGCGTTGACGATTTTCATTTACCTCTAATGCAATTTCAATTACTTTGAAAATTCGCGTTTTTTCCTTGGCGGATATGAATAAGATGGGTAAATCAGTAAATGGAGCTAATCGTGATTTCAATTCCGTTTCAAATGCTTTTGCAGTTTTTGTATCTTTTTCAATGAGATCCCATTTGTTCACCAACAATACAATTCCTTTTCCTTTTTTCACTGCCAAAGAAAAAATATTGAGGTCTTGTTGCGAAATTCCTTTTTCTGCATCAATCATAATGAGGCAAACATCCGCTTCATCCATGGCTTTGATTGCACGAATGACTGAATAAAATTCTAAGTCCTCGTGAACTTTTGTCTTTCTACGTATGCCTGCCGTATCAATAAGTATGAATTCTTTTTGAAAAAGTTTATAGTGCGTATGGATGGTATCGCGAGTTGTACCAGCAATATCACTTACTATGGTCCGTTCTTCTCCAACAAGGACATTGAGCAGGGAAGATTTTCCTACGTTTGGTTGTCCGATTATAGCAAATCGAGGCAACTCCTGCTGAGGAGCATCCGCCTCTACCTCAATGAGTTGAGCGACTTCATCCAATACTTCTCCTGTTCCGCTTCCGGTCATGGATGAAAGAAAAAATATCTTCTCAAATCCCAAGGAATAGAATTCCGCCGCCTCTAACAACCTCGTGTTGTTATCCACTTTATTTACAACAAGAAAAACAGGTTTTTTTGAGGGCCTCAAGACCTCGGCCATATCTTCATCCAGTTGTGTAATACCTGTGCTTGCGTCAACCATGAAAATTACTGCATTCGCTTCTTCAACTGCAATCAATACTTGTTCACGAATCTCTTTTTCAAAAACATCTTCACCACCTGCTACAAAACCTCCGGTATCGATGACATTAAATGCTTTTCCATTCCAATCAGCAATACCGTACTGCCGGTCACGTGTCACCCCTGGAGTATCTTCTACTATAGCCTTTCGCTGCTCCAATAAGCGATTAAAAAATGTACTCTTCCCTACGTTTGGACGTCCAACTATTGCCAATGTGAATCCAGCCATGATTGATTTGTAATGCGTGAACACGATATGTTCATCGCCGTGAGTTATTCCAATGATTTATCAACGCAATTAAATCCTCTTCCTTTCTAATATTAATCTTATTACTTTTTGACCAGGCAACCATCCCTTCCGATTGGGGCAATATGCTGAGCAGCGCACTGAGTGAAAATTTATTGATGTACTGAGGATCTGCATCCAGTTTAAGAAAATAACTGGTAGTGGTTGCAAAATAATAACGCTTTAACGTCCCAAACATTGAATCAGCAGAAGCAACGTATCGTTTTGCATGCTTATAAAGAACTGCTTCTCCGAACGTCAATTGCTGCACATAATCCGTTAGCGGCTTTGCACCTAACTGAAGACCCGGAACAAATCTTAAAAAAAGTGCGAATGTATCTGCTTTTTCAGGTGAATGAAAAACTACTTTATTTGATAATTCAGGAGGAGCAACAAATTCCTGTTCCTTTTCTCCTATGAAATGAATTTCTTGTGTAGCTAAATTGATACGGGCCATTTGCCGACCAACCATTTTACCCTTGGGACTGTAAAAGTCTGCCTGTAAAAAGGATTCGGTCAGGTAAGGACTCCCCTTCACTGACGAATAAGGCAATCTTAATTTGGAAGCATTTTGTACTCCTTCAAAATTTACTTCATGAACAGCCAATGTGTATGCTGCACCTGAGAAATCCTCTCTGGGCAAATACGTTCCTTGAGCCCACGAATAGCACATCAACGCATTAAGAGCAAAAAAAAGAAGGCCTTTATAACTTATCTTTTTCATATCAATACATTATTGAAGATACCCATATTCCCGGAGAAACGTTTCATTATTCCTCCAATTAGAACGAACCTTTACAAAAAGTTCTAAGTAGATTTTTTTATCAAGAAATTGTTCAATGGATGCACGAGATGCCATGCCCAGTTTTTTTATCATGCTGCCTCCTGCACCAAGGATGATTCCTTTCTGAGACTCCCGATGCACGATGATATCCGCAGCAATTGAAATAATGTGCTCACGTTCTTCAAACTTGGTTATTGCAACCGCAATCTGATATGGGAGCTCTTCGTCATACAAGAAATAGGTTTGTTCACGAATAAGTTCACTTACAAAAAAACGTGTCGGCATATCCGTTAGTGCATCTTCTGGGAAATAAGCAGCGCTTTCAGGTAGCAGGTTAATTAATAAAGAAGTCAACTCATCAAGTCCAATTTTTTTTGAAGCGGATACAAAAACTAAGTTTCTCACATATGCCTTAGTGCTGAAAAAAGAAGCTATTTCAGTCTTTCGCGATTCTCCTATCAAATCAATCTTATTTACAACTATCAGAACCCGTATTTTCCCAAGTAGTTCTTGAATCAGCGACTCAATGGCCATGAGATCATCTCGCGCATCGATAAGAAAAATACAAACATCAGCATCGGTCATTCCAGCGCGAACAGCATGCATCATTCGCTCATGTAGTTTATATTCTGGCTGAATGATACCTGGTGTGTCTGAAAATACGATTTGATAATCTTTGCCGCTTAAAATAGCACGGATTCGGTGACGGGTAGTCTGAACTTTTGGAGACACAATTGCCATTTTTTCTCCAATAAGCGCATTGAGTAATGTACTCTTACCCGCATTGGGCCTACCCATGATATTGACAAATCCAGCTCGCATGCAATACACAAAGTTACTACACTAAAAATTGTTTTGGACTTTGGCATTATTAGGGTAACTTTGCAGCGCGAAGTAGAGCAGCGGTAGCTCGTCGGGCTCATAACCCGAAGGTCGCTGGTTCGATCCCAGCCTTCGCAACAAAAAAGCAACCCAACGGTTGCTTTTGTTTTTTATTAAATGTTGTGCTTTTTGTTTAATTACTAATCACAATGCTGCTTGCACCAGAACTTTTTTGAGCATATACTTTTGGTGTACCTTTCACTTCAATGTGACTGGCTCCACTTGCTTTTGCTTTGAGTGTTCCATTTACCGCAACACGCAATCCTGAGGCACCCGATGCATTGAGATCGGCCTCGTTTACCTTGAGAGAAGTACCTGAAAATGAACTAGCCCCTGAACATTGGATGTTTGCCTGCTTGGCTGTGCCCTTGGTTTTCAAATCAGAAGCCCCACTGAGCATGACATTCAATGTAGTACAGTCCAATTTACCAGAAAAATCACTGGCACCTGAAAAGTCAATTTGAAGATTCTCTGCATGCAAAGCATCCACAATTATAACATCCGCCGCACCAGAAGCTTTAACTCTTTCCAAAGTTGGTGCTGTAATGTACACGCGAAACTCCTGATTACCCCAGTCCCATATTACTCCGTTTTCCAGTGAAACCTTTAATTCCCCTTCGGAAACAGTCGTACGAATACGATCTCTTGAAGCATCACTATTTGCGCTCACTGCAACATGCGTTTCTGCATCTTCCGAATAATATAATTTTATCGGTCCCCTTATTTCTACAGAGCGAAATTTTCCGGGATCGCGCAACACGGTATACTTATCATTGAAAATTACTTTTTCTTGACCTGAAACCTGCAAGAAAAAGAGAACGAAAGGAAGGATGAACCAATTTCTCATGTGTTTGGGTTTGAACATCTATCATACGTTTAGATGACAATTAAGTTACATCGATGTGAATAAACTCTACTGATCTAGCAGAGATTTTTGTTAATTTTGCACAGTTCCGGGGTGCCGTGGGTTAAAATCCACAGCTGAGATCAAACCCGTAGAACCTGATCAGGATAATGCCTGCGCAGGGAAGGACGAATCCCATTCTTTCCTTTCCTGTTTTTGTAGCCTGACTGATTTTAAGAATCGGACAAACAAAAACAGCATGAACACGTTTTTTCTATCTGCCTTTTATGTGCTTCTAGCACTTCCCGTTTTCTCCTTTAACCGTTTTGAAATCACGGATACGATCAAACCAATCGATTCTACATTTTTAAGATGGATGGAACCCATCGAGATTAAAGCAGTGAGAGCCAATCGCTCCTACCCTTTTACTACCAGTTATATTTCGAAGCGTTCCATTGAAAAAAATAACCTCGGGCAAGATATCCCGTTCCTGCTTAGTCAAATCCCGGGAGTAGTCGCAAATTCAGATGCAGGAAATGGAATAGGATACACCGGAATCCGCATCCGTGGTACCGATGCCAGCAGAATCAATTTTACCTTGAATGGTATTTCTTATAATGATGCTGAATCTCAAGGGGTCTTTTTAGTCAATCTACCCGACTTTTTATCGAGTGTTAGCGACATTCAGGTTCAACGAGGGGTTGGTACGAGTTCGAACGGTCCGGGTGCTTTTGGCGCAACCATTAATTTGTTTACCAACGAAGTACAAGATACCGCCTATGCTCAGCTCTCCAATAGCATTGGCTCTTTTAGAACCTTAAAAAATACAGTAAAATTTGGAACAGGATTAATGAAAAATCAATTTACTGTTGATGGACGGCTCTCTAGCATTCAAAGTGACGGCTACGTCGATCGAGCGAAAAGTCGACTTCAATCTTTCTATATTTCTGCGGCCAGCCTGCGACAAAACTCATCTCTCCGATTCAACATTTTTTCCGGAGATGAAAAAACCTATCAGGCATGGTATGGCGTCTCAGAAGAACAACTGAAAACGAATAGGAGGTTCAATTCTGCCGGTACAGAAAAACCTGGTAATCCTTATGAAAACGAGACCGATAATTACACGCAAACGCATTATCAGCTTTTTTATAACAAAAGAATCAACACCAACTGGAATTTCAGCTCTGCAGTATTTGCAACAACAGGTAAAGGATACTACGAGCAATACAAAGCTGAAGCAGCATTTAAGAATTATGGAATTGCACCTCCAATTATAAACGGTACGCCAATAGAAAATACAGATTTAATACGCCAGCTCTGGCTGGATAATATTTACAAGGGAACCAATGCCAGTATCCAATATACCTCAGCCAATCGGGAAATTGTTGCAGGTGGAGGGATAAGCCAATACGATGGACAACATATGGGAAAAATAATCTGGGCGAACATCGGAATTGAGAACGGCAAAAAATGGTACGATCTGGATGCAGATAAAAGTGAACAGCACGTATTTGTAAAATGGCTGGAATCGATGGGAAAATTTAAATTTTTTGGAGACCTTCAAATCAGGAATGTCAACTATGCACTCGGAGGATTTCGAAATAATCCTTCTCTTCTCATTGACCAGAGCTGGTTTTTTGTAAATCCCAAATGGGGAATTCGATATACCAATGGAAGGACAACAGCATTTGCTTCGTTCGCAGCAGCAAATAAAGAACCAAATCGTGATGATTTCGAAGCCGGTACGAAAGAATTACCCAAGGCTGAGCAACTAAGCGATTGGGAACTGGGCATTGAACAAAGCTCCAATTCAGTCCGACTAAATGCTACACTCTACTACATGCGCTACCGAAATCAATTGGTGCTTACCGGTAAAGTGAATGATGTGGGCGCTTATACCCGTACAAATGTTCAAAGAAGTTATCGAATGGGGTTGGAGCTGGAAGCTACAGTCAATCTCTCATCCCAATGGAGTATTTATAACAACCTTACGTTGAGTAATAATCGAATCATCGATCATACAGAATTTTGGGATGATTATGATGCCGGGGGACAACAATCGTTGTTCTTGCCCTCAGCACCTTTATCTTTTTCTCCTGCAGTTACTTCCTCAAACACAATTGTCTACAAACCGATTAAAAACTCGGAACTAAAGTTATCAACCCGTTACGTAAGCCGGCAATTCATGGACAATACCGGAAGAAAAGACAGAAGCTTGGATCCCTTTTTTGTTCAAGACCTGCAATGGAACCATACCATTCAGCCAAAACGATTGAAGTCGCTTGAACTCATTCTGCAAATGAATAATATTTGGAATGCGCTTTACGCTCCTAACGGATACACGTATAGTTATTTCTATTCCGGAGAATTGATTAGAAATAATTTCTACTATCCTATGGCCGAAAGGAATTTCATGGCAGGCATTAGTATAAACCTATAGGCAGCATCTCTTTTCTGCAATTAAGCACAAAAGCATTGAAAAAAAACTAAATCAGCATATCAGCCGATTGACTTTGTTTTATGTTGCAAGCAATTCAGCACCATGAAACCAGCTCATGCATTTATCGTTGTATTTTTTATACTTTCTTCCTGCACAGTATCAAATAAGATAACCTATTCCTGGACGAATAAGGAATTTAAATTTCGAACAACGTATACCAGTATTTTTTTAGCAGCAATGGTAACGGATCCACACCTAAGAACCCACCTGGAAGAGGACATGTGGAAAGCAGCTCGATCCAATGGATTTACTGCTCACCGGAGCTGGGACTACTTTACACCCTCATTTAGCAAGCCTTCACCTCCGGTAAAAGACTCCATGCTTGCCAAGGTAAGAAGTCTAGGATGTAATTTGATTTTTACAGTCAACCTCGTAGATAAGATCAGTGAAACGCGCTACGTTCCTGGTTCGTCCGGCTTTTACGGTCCATTTCCAGCATATGGATTGGGATTCAGAGGCTACTACTCGTATTGGTATCCTTTTATGATAGATCCAGGATATTATGTAACGGATAAAACTTATTTCATGGAAGGCAATCTTTTCGATGCTGAAACAGAAACACTCTTGTGGTCCGTTCAAACAAAAACCACCAACCCTTCAAGTATAGAAAGTCTAAGTACTGAATTGATTGATATTATGCTAAGAAAAGCACTCGAGGATATGTCGGTACGACCTGCCAGCTAAAACACTTCTTTCCAAGCCAGCATCCCTCCTACTACGTTGACCGTATGGGCGAACCCCTGGGATTCAAGAAGCAGAGCGGCTTGTCCACTTCGGTTTCCACTGCGACAATAGAGAATGACCTCTTCATTTTTAAGATGGTCAATTGGAGCTGTTTCTCCTACCCGGATCTCACCAAGTGGAAGTAATAATCCTCCTATATTGAAATCGTCGTGCTCAAATGGCTCTCGGACATCGATTAAGTTGAGTTTTTCTCCAGATTGGATTCTCTTGTGTAAATCCCCTACGCTAATTGTCTTCATGATGCAAAAATAAGTAAATGAGCAGTTAATTTGTAGTTATCGGGCCGGTATTGAGTCTCGCTTATTCTCTGGTTTATTTGCACTTATGCGGAGATCCATCAATTGACCAGGCCGAATCGTATTGGTGTTTTGCACCTCATCAAATGGAAGCGGATTTTGCCAGTAAACATATCCCAATGTGGTATCCGTCAGCCCCTCATCCAAAATGATTACCCCAGGAGATATGCCATTCA
Source organism: Chitinophagaceae bacterium (assembly GCA_017856605.1). GTDB lineage: Bacteria > Bacteroidota > Bacteroidia > Chitinophagales > Chitinophagaceae > Pollutibacter. Next base: position 4,937 of record JAFMES010000023.1, on the reverse strand, counting down.
ATTCCATAACCAGTTTTGCCTCTAAATAAGTTAATCCAAACAAGTCCGGTACCGGCAAGGGAGTACCGCCTAAACCAGAACCAATAAGGAGGTCGACAGTCGATCCCATCTGAATGGGCGAACCAGGCTTTACTGGGACTCCATTGAATAGTTGATCCTTAACAGCGTTTTTAGCCAAATCGGGTATAAACGTTGTATCTCCCATTTTCAGTCCCAAGGACCTCAACTCCAGCAAAGCATTGCGAAAACTCATACCAATTAAATTGGGCATCTCAATTGTTGGAGGAATCATACAATTGACAGTCAAATAAATAACTCTATTTACCTTAACTGTTGCTTCAGGCTCAGGGAATTGTTTTATCACCACTTGAGGTGGAAGGCTATCCACATAAATGGAGTCCTGAATGATAACTTCAAAGCCCTTCTCTTCCAGCTCGGTTTTTGTTTCCAAGTAGTTACGCCCTTTCACTTCTGGAACCGTTAGGTACTCCCCGTGATTGGTAATTAAATTGAGCATCAATAAAAAAATAGCGACAACGACCAGGGAAAAAACTAGTCCTGCTAGGATGTTCTGCCAAAGTGGTCGTTTGGTGATGAAAGCAATGTTCATCTTAGTCCTTCTTTTTATGCGAGAGCGCCTCTTCAATCAGGAGGGTATAAAACTCTCCAAGCTCCATTCCTGCGGCGGCGACTTGCTGGGGAATAATACTTGCGGCAGTTTGACCCGGTATGGTATTAATCTCAAGTAAATAAGGAGCATTATCAATTGGACTGTAAATGAAATCCATTCTTACTACACCGCGACAATTGAACACGTCATAGATCCCCTTGGCCGCTTCTTGGATCTGCTTGGTCATGACATCGGTGCACTCAGCTGGAGTTACCTCACTGGACTTTCCTTGGTATTTCGCTTCAAAATCAAAAAAATCATTTTCTGAAATAATCTCCGTAAATGGCAAAGTGACGGATTTTCCCTTTGAGCGATACACACCAATTGTAAATTCCCTTCCTTGTATGTACTCTTCCACCAGAACCTGATCATCCTCCAAAAATGCTTTTTCAATTGCCGATTCAAGTTCTTCCGAACGGTGAACCTTGCTCATTCCAATACTGGAACCTCCATTGTTGGGCTTTACAAAAACAGGCAAGCGCAATCCCAATTGCGACAAACTATTTTTATTAAATGAATGCTTGAACAGATGCTTAGAACGCGCAACATGATAACCCGAAGCTCCAGCCACCGCAACGGTGTATCGTTTGTTGAACGTGATGGCGGAACTCGTTACATCGCAGGAAGTGTAGGGCAATCCCATCATATCCAAATACCCTTGGAGTTTTCCATCCTCACCAGGTGTACCATGGATTCCTATGAATACCGCATCAAATCGAATGCGCTGGTCATTGATCCGCAATGAGAAATCATGTTTATCGACCGGGACGACAGCACCTTCTGGTGTTTTATGAAACCATGATTGTGGAGTTATGTCAATCCGATAGACCTCGTATTTTTCTCTATCGATGAACTTTTCAATGTTGATCGCACTCTTATAGGAAATAACGTCTTCGGAAGAATATCCCCCAGTAACAAAAGCAATAATTGGCTTGGCCATTGGAACTGTTCAAATCAGAGGTGGAGACGATCCTTTTTGCCCAAAAGCTCATCTACTGTTTCACGGTAAAGCTCATCAGGAACACAGCAGTCGACCGGACAAACTGCTGCACATTGTGGCTCTTCATGGAACCCTTGGCACTCAGTGCATTTGTTTGGTGTTATATAATATGTATCATTACTGATTGGACTATTTTTGGCATCGGCATCCACTACTGAACCATCCATCAGGGTAAACGCTCCCTTAACAGCAGTCCCCTCAGAAACGGCCCACTCTACCCCGCCTTCATAAATGGCGTTATTGGGACACTCTGGCTCGCAGGCTCCACAATTGATGCATTCGTCGGTAATCTTGATTGCCATATTGATCAAATTTTTTTTGGTTAGAAATGGATTTAATTTTGCAATCCTCTACTCGTAAAGATACTTCATCGTCACTAATTTGTAAAAATGAATTTTGAACAACGCCTTGCCATTCTGGACTACATGGGTCAGTACCTGAAAATCGACAGCCCGCCTTACCAGGGTGCGAGAAATACTGCCTATGAAAAGAATAAATGGTTTCTTCCAGAGTACATTTTTCAATCGGGTGTGGCCATCGCTGATCATATGTTATCACCATCTATTTTACATGCGGCAAACAATACCTATCAATTGGATACCCCAAGCAATAACATGAACAAAGTGGGAATCATTATGGCTGGAAATATTCCTTGGGTAGGGCTCCAGGATGTGATAAGTGTTCTGCTCAGTGGTCACAATGCAGTCATCAAGACATCTTCCAAAGACGGGGATTTGATTCAACATCTGATTAATGCGATTCAATCTTCCTATCCAGAAATAAGCAACTGCATTACCTTCCAGGACATGCTTAAAGGATGCGATGCCTATCTTGCTACCGGTAGCGATCACTCAGCAAGACATTTTGAATATTATTTTCGAAACCATCCTCATCTCATCCGGAAAAACAGGACTTCCATCGCACTGTTAGATGGCACAGAATCAGAAAACGAGTTGGCAGCACTTGCAGATGATATCCAGCTATATTTTGGACTGGGTTGCAGGAATGTAACCCAAGTACTGGTTCCGAAAGGATACGATTTTCAACCACTTTTGCAGGCGCTGAAAAAATATGACTTCTATAAGGAACACGATAAGTACCGAAATAATTTTGACTTCCGACTTACGCTGGCCATCATGAATAAGCAGTACTATATGTCCAATGACTCCCTATTGCTGATTGAAGATGCGAATCCGTTTTCCCCTATCTCACAACTCAATTATTGGTATTATGAAAATCAGGAGGATATTTCCAGCCTGATTGATAGAGAAAAGATCCAATGCATAGTCGGAAAAGGTCACTTGCCGTTTGGACAGTCCCAGCAGCCACAACTAACCGACTTCCCCGATGGCCTCGACACCCTCCAATTCCTGAAGGACCTGAGCTTCCCCGCAACCCAACAGTCTTGAAATCCGTAATTCCGTCTAAGAAATTGTTAAATAGGCTGACAGGTAGACTGAAATTCAGTCATGTTTACTTATTTGCATTCAACAGGCACGAAATTTGACCTGCCAATTCTAAAACATCAGAATATGAACATGAAACAAACATTTACGGTTGTGCTGATCAGTGCGGTAACCTCTACCGCTGCTATGTTTGCTTATGATTCATTTATCCGCAAACCGTCGCCAATTCAAGAACTCAACGGAAAACTACCCGCTAGTTATGCTGGCTTTTATGACAGCAATGGTAGGGTTCCAGGGCAACCCATCGACTTCATGCCTGCCTCCCAGGCCGGTGTTCCTGCAGTAGTACACATCACGACTACCATTGGAAGTGGTCAGGCAAGCAACAACCTTCCTAAAAACAGAAGAAGTCCATTCAGCGATTTCTTTGGAGATGACTTTTTTGAAGATTTTTTTGGTGGACCACAGATGCGCAGTGTACCCCAACGAGCCAGTGGCTCAGGAGTAATCATCAGTGAAGATGGCTTCATCGTAACAAATAATCACGTGATTGAAGAAGCCAGTGAAATCAACGTTACGCTGAACAACAAAAAGCAATACAAAGCTAAACTTGTTGGTACTGACCCGAGCAGTGACCTTGCACTCATCAAAATTGAAGAGAAAGGACTGAACTTCCTGCTCTATGGAAATTCAGATAACGTAAAAGTGGGACAATGGGTACTGGCTGTGGGGTATCCTCTAAACCTCGAAACAACAGTTACAGCGGGTATTGTAAGCGCGAAGGCAAGAACCTTGGGACTGAATCAAAGAAAAAGCACTAGCCCAATTGAATCCTTCATACAAACGGATGCAGCCGTAAACCAAGGCAACTCGGGTGGCGCTTTGATCAATACCAATGGCGAACTGGTAGGTATCGTTTCTGCAATCGCCTCTCCAACTGGAGCCTATGCAGGCTATTCGTATGCGATTCCTGTCAACATTGTTAAAAAAATCATCAATGATCTTTTGCAATATGGGGCTGTTCAACGGGCCTATTTAGGAATTTCCTACTTGCCCGAGAACGCACCTGAAAGTGAAAAAACGAGATTAAATTTCAAAGAAGGGCAAGGTGTATTGGTCATGGATGTTGCCAAAGATGGTGCCATGTCTGCTACTGGAATACAGTCCGGTGATTACATTACAAAAGTGAATGGAGTGAAAGTCATCAACGGTAGTGAAATGGTTGAACAGGTGGCTGGATATAAACCTGGTGATAAAATCACTGTTCATTACGTAAGAAATGGAAAAGAATTTACTACTTCCATAACATTAAAAAATAAAACCGGTAGTTACGAAATTGTTCGCAATACCGTATCCGATAAATTGGGAGCAACACTTCAACCGCTCGATCCCAAAAAGGCAAAAGAGTACAGCGTTAAAGGAGGAGTGGTAATCTCTAAGATCTCAACTGGTCTGATTGACGAGCAAACCAGAATGAGGGATGGATTCGTTGTGCTCAAGGTAAACGGAACAGAAGTAACATCAATTGAGCAATTCAATGATGCGATTGCAAAATCTCCAAAACGAGTTTTATTTGAAGGATTTTATCCCGGATACGAAGGTGTCTACCAGTATCCCATTGAAATAAATGAATAACTGGAATTATTCCATTGCAATAAAGGCAGGATGCGTCCTGCCTTTATTTTTTTACCCATATGCGAAATGACCAAGGTTCAAGTGGAACATAAAAAAATCGAGCGACCGGATCACTGTGCGCTTCACTGAAAACTTCAACAACCCCTCGTTCGCTGGACCCCATATCTATTTCAACTTCTGGCAAATAGTGTTGGGAAAAATTAATTGCTATGAACAGTGTTGATTC
>JAFMES010000187.1 GCA_017856605.1 Chitinophagaceae bacterium | reverse complement strand
TCACCTGTTGTTTTTCAAACGTATAGGGATTGAAAGAAACAACAAGACTGTATTCTATGGATGCCCCCACGGTTAATCCCAAATTCGATGGAAGTGTCCACGGAGTAGTGGTCCAAGCCATGATGCTGATTGGCATTGCCTGTGCGCTTGTAGTTGCTAGCTTTTTATAAAAGGGATGTGCAGCATTTCGGGTGATGTCTAATTCAAAAAGTGCAACAACAGAAGTATCCTTTACATCTTTGTAGGTCCCTGGCTGATTGAGTTCATGCGAGCTCAATCCTGTTCCAGCCGCTGGTGAATAGGGCTGAATACTCACGCTTTGATACAATAAGCCTTTATCGTATAAACGCTTGAGGCACCACCATAGCGATTCAATATAATTATTTTCGAACGTGACGTAGGGATCTTTGAGGTCCACCCAATATCCCATCTTCCGGGTGATGTCGTCCCATTTATCCTTATACCGCACTACCGCCTCTCGGCACTTCTGGTTGTACTCGGCAATGGTGATTTTTTTACCGATGTCCTCTTTGGTGATTCCCAATTCTTTTTCTACACCCAATTCAACAGGAAGTCCGTGGGTATCCCAGCCACCCTTTCGCTTAACCTGATAGCCTTTCATGGTCTTGTAGCGACAAACCAGGTCTTTGAGGGTTCTTGAAATGACGTGATGAATTCCCGGCATGCCATTGGCGCTGGGGGGACCTTCATAAAATACGAAGGGTGGAGCTCCTTCCCGATGGCGAATGCTTTCCCAAAAAGCATCTTCGCGGTCCCAAGTCTCCAAGATCTCCCGCTCAAACTCCGGAAGGTTCAGTTGGCCGTATTCTTTGTAGGTCGACTGCATATACGTTTGAAAGTGGGCAAAGATAAAAAAGTTTAGGGGCTTTAGTTCCCAAAACAATGAACATGCTCACGTAACCGAATAGAGTAGATTACTTGCAAATACTGGAATCCGTCAATGGTCGGGTACCAGCCGATTGGTATGCATACCGAAAGGTGTACTGCGCACGCAGTTTCTTTCCATTTTCCTCTTTATAATACTTAAGAACCTCCATTTTTGCATACTTACCGGTTCCCGTCCTGATCAGCATAACCCTTGCTGGAATTAGCTTTACGAGCTTGGCGACGGGATCGTATTCATACCAGGTTGTATCGATAGCAGGAGCTTTGGTGGAATCAATATCGACGGTAACTGAATCGGGGAAACAGGGAATGTCATCATAAATACCCTTAAAAACCAGTCCCCCACCCTTCCCTGGACCACTGACTCCACTGTTGGTCAAAATAAGACTATCCTTGAAAGCAACATCCCACAATTGGGTTGATGAATCTTTCAATTGGATGGTATCGTTTTGCTCGAAACTGAAGTACATGAATACGGTAGAATCTGCATCCACTTCAGCATATTTCTCAATTAATGATTTCTGAGGAATGGAAGTTTCTGACTTTAAACATGCATGCAACATCAGCCAAGAAGCCAAGAGCACTGCGATGAATTTTATTTTTTTCATTCCCTTATAAAGAAATTAAATCTTCAAGAGTCAAAGATAGAAAAAGTTTAGGGGGTTTGCGAGAATGGCCATGGCCATTCTCGCAAACCCCCATTACTTATAAACCCAAACCTTACTTAGTGAAAATCTTGGTTCCGTCGGATTGGAAAGCAAAACGGAAGGTATAATAACGTTGTTTTTGGATCTTCTCATCAGATGGTGCAGTTACTGCTGGAGTAACACCGCCTTTATAGTAATTGAGAATTTCCATTTTCGCATATTTGCCAGAAGCAGTGCGAATGGTTAGAATACGACCTGGTGTAGGAACAAACAAATTGTTGGGAGCATCATACACGTACCAGCTTCTACCCACAGCGGTAGCAGCCAGACTCTGATCTTGCTTGAATGTAGAATCAGCAGGAACAGATTTCAAATCGTCAAAAATTCCCTGAAATACAAATGCGCCTCCATTACCTGGACCGCTAGTTCCCCCGTTGGTAATGATAGTGCTTCCCCTAAATGCAATGTCCCACTTGGTTGTAGCTGAATCACTGTTGGGAACTACTGAATTCGTTTCAAAACTGAAGAAGGTGAATTTGTTGTAGCCGAAAGGACGACCATCAGTTCCGATTCCAATGATGGGATCAGCAGGTACATCCTGCACCAACTTATCAACCAAGGTATTGACGGGCTCAGGTGTGTTTTCTTTGGTACATGAAATCATCACGACAATCATCATGAATGCACTGGCGAAAAGTTTAACTGTTTTCATTTTAGTTGTGGATTTATTTATTAAAAGTTGAATTGCACATCGATGTATCCAGCACGACCGGGATTACCTGGCAGAAACTGAATGTCTTTGTAGTTAAAAATATTATCAACACCTCCCATAATCTTCCATTTCTCTCCCACACTGAAACCTGCACTGGCATTGACTTGTACATATCCTTTTGCGTATTCATCGGCACGATTGATCACGCCATTGCCATCAATATCCGCTACTCCCCAACGGCTTCTGTAAAAAGTGCGCAGTGTTGCAAAAAGGCCTTTTTGAGTTTCGTAGGTTAGTTTCAGATTGGCATTGTGCCTCGATCTGAATGGAAGTCCCCCATACTCAGACAGCTTCATTCGAGTCACAGAACTTGAATAAATACTGCTGCGCTGGTACATCTCACCGTCCTTGATGGATTCCAACACTTCTTTATCAGCTGCAAAGAGGAATTGATATCCTACTCGCGCTGTCAGTCGGTTTTGAAATTTCTTTTCAAGATCAACTTCCACACCTTGGGTAAGGGCTCGCTTGAGATTGAAGTAGCTAAAAATTTGTCCCCCATTCTTTTTCAATGCCACCACATCGGTCACAATCATATTTTGCAAATCGTTACGGAAAAAATTTGCTTGGATACTTGCCGTTGCATTGAGTTGATACTTGAAACCGAGATTAACGCCGCCAGATACTTCTGGACGCAACGACGATAATTCACCAGCACGGGCCGTCATTTGATCAATCAACTGCATTTCCTGATAACGCTTCAGTTCAACTTTTGCAACCTCCGTTCCAAAAACCGAATAGGCACCTGCGGCAAGGTTCGTGAAATTCAAATACAACTGACGGAAATCAGGTGCTTTGAATCCGCGACCATAAGAGAAATTGATCGTGAGGCGTTCAGTGGGAGTATAATGAAGGGCTAACTTGGGACTCCAAACAGATGCATAGGCCTGATTGGCGTCAAAACGAACTCCACCAACCAAGGTCAGGTTCGTCGCAAGTCGCTCCTCGTGTTGAGCAAAAAAATAGGATATTGAATTGGTTCTCTTGGTAGACATAGAATCATACCTGTTAGAGGCTACGGATTCGCGCACATGTCCGACTCCAAAGGTCAAGGACGAACCGTCCCTGATCTGCCAGTCGGTTTGGTTTTCTACCCTTGCAAACAATTGATTGAATCGATCATTGTAATTGCCTGCAATATCTTTTACATCCAATTGCTGATGTGCTTTGAAACCGGTGACGTATCCGCGAAGGGTAGACTTCCAGCGTTTTGCATCATTGAATTGAATATATGGAGTGATGTTGTATTCATCGTTTCGCTCAAATCCCTTTGAAAGAATAGGAACTCCACCGTTTACAACTTCAATTGTATTATCGATATAGGTTATATTCCTTCTCCATCCTGAACCAATCTTCCACTGATTATTTATTTGATGATTGATTGAAATCTGCTCTGCTAATTTCCAAAAAGGTTCTACCGTTTTTTGAGCAGCATTGGGTTTTAAACTATATCCTTCAGAACGATTGTAGTTGGCAGACGCAGTTACATCGGTTCTATTGAATTTTCTTGAAAAATTAAATGACCCATCTACCGTGTTGAAACGTCCATACCGCAAAGCGAGATTGGCCTTGCGTTGTCCGCTGCCATCGGTAATGATGTTGATTACACCTCCCATGGCTTCAGATCCATAAAGACTGGATGAAGGCCCTTTTACGACTTCAATCTTGCGGATATTTCTTACGGTAACTCGAGAAAGATCCAGAACGCCACCTGTTCTTCCGATCAACGGCTCGCCATCAATCAGAATCAAAGTGTACTCGGAGGAAAGTCCCTGAACCTGTATCCCTTTTCC